>CAZQSF010000032.1:0-37175 GCA_964595955.1 uncultured Saprospiraceae bacterium | reverse complement strand
GAAAGGTAACTATTTGCCATTTTAACATACGTTTTTACAAACCGAGAATTGCTGCTTCGATGGCTGACCTATATAAATAAAGAGGAAGAGTGAAAAAACTCGTGGAAAAGAATTCAGTTGGAAAACAGGGGGGCAACGGGGTTAAACAGGGAAATTACACAGGCGTTTTCATCTCTTCAATAGTAAAGAGTGCGGGGGGCACGAAATTCCACAAGCGGGAATGCTTTTTTTTCATTTTTCTTCGGCTCGGCCGGAGGTTGCGTTTTACCTCTCCGGAGGTACTGCCTCAGCACCGGGCAAACACATCCAGGGAGAATTGCCTACATTTAGACGATAAACGGCTGTACCCTTGCTTTCCCTGTTTCGAACCAACCAGTTTCTGGCCAGCATTCTCTTCTTGCCGTACCTGCTGCTCCTTCGGCTGTCCGTGTTTTTTTTCCCTCAGCCGGAAGTTTCGATAGAGGGCAGCGGACTGGCCTTTCGATGGATTCTCGGGCTAACGGGCACTTCCGGCTGGTTGCTGCAAGGGGTGACTCTATTGCTGCTGTTCATTACGGCTACCTGGCTCACTGCATTCGTGCTTTCCAGCCGGGTCGGCCGGGAGGTCACGCTGTTCCCGGGGGTCTTTTTTTTGTTGATCTGCAGCCTGTTCCCGGAAAACCTGGCCTTGTCCCCTCTCCATTTTGCCAATCTATTCCTGCTCGCATCGCTGTCGCAGCTCCAGCAGACCTACAAGCGCCTGCCGGCCGCCGGCTATCTGTTCAACGCGGGCTTCTGGATCGGTATAGCGAGCTTGTTCGTTCCCGCCTATGCCGTGTTTCTACTCTTTGCCTACCCCGGACTCAATCTGCTTCGCGCCTTCAAGTTGCGCGAGTGGATCATGGTGTTCCTGGGCTTTCTCACCCCCTATTGGCTGGTGTTTGCCGTGCTGTTCTGGGTAGATCAGCCCGATCTGCTCAGCCGGCACTTCCAGCAGGGGTTTGCCCTGCTGGATCCGACGGGGCATGCCGTGCCGCCCTGGATTCCCAAATTGCTGATCATCGCCTCCCTGCTGATCGTGGTGCTCTTTAGCTACGGTCAATACCTTTTCAAAACCTCCATTCGGGTACAAAAAGCCATCCAATTGCTTTTCTGGCTGCTGTTTGCGGCCGGCCTGGCGGCCCTGGTACAAGCCCGGCTGGGCATATCCCACGTTCAGCTGCTGGCCCTGCCGTTGGGCAGTCTTCTCGCCTTGAACTTCATCCGGCTCACAGCGAGCTGGGCTGAGCTTTTACACTTGCTCTTTCTGCTGGCCGTTGCCTTTTTTCAGCTGGCCAATCCCATGGCCTGGCTGTAGAAATACAACGGGGGTTTTTTCTCTATTTTTGCAGAAAAGCACACGGGCATGAAATTTGGCGTAGTAGTCTTTCCGGGGTCGAATTGTGACGACGACATGATGCATGTACTGGGCAGGGTCATGGGCCAGGAGGTACAGAAACTCTGGCATAAAGAGACGGCTTTACCCGGCTTCGAAGCCGGAGACTGCATTGTGCTGCCCGGTGGATTCTCCTACGGCGACTACCTGCGCTCGGGAGCTATCGCCCGGTTTTCCCCGATCATGCAGTCGGTCATTGAATTTACAGATCGCGGCGGATTGGTATGGGGCATTTGCAACGGATTCCAGGTGCTGTGCGAAGCCGGCCTGCTTCCGGGCGTGCTGCTGCGCAATACCAATCAGAGATTTATTTGCAAGAATGTATACTTGCGCACAGCCACGACGCAAAGCCCCGTCACCCGGGGGCTCGCACAGGGCCAGGTGCTTCGCATCCCGATCGCCCACGCCGACGGTCGCTATTACGCCGATGAGGCCACGCTGGACGAGCTGGAGGCCAATGATCGCATCCTCTTCCAGTATTGCGATGCGGCGGGAAAGCTCAGTGAATCGGCCAATCCCAACGGAAGCCTTCGTCATATAGCCGGCATTTGCAACGGCCGCCGCAATGTAATGGGTATGATGCCCCACCCCGAACGCGCCGCCGAACCGGAGCTAAACAACACCGACGGACGGGCGCTTTTCGAGTCGCTCCTGCAGGCCTCGCCCGTTCTGGCCGGCAACTGATTGTTAATCTTGCGTTATACCCTCCGGGCAGGTGGGACAATAGGCGGCTTACCCTTATTTTTGTTAGCACTTTTAAAACTGCACATTCATGCGCCCTATTCCATACACATTGGGGGTTCTCCTGTTGTTATCCTGGACGTTGCCCGCCCAAGCACAAGGACTGGAGCCCGTGAAATGGTCGTTCGACAGCCGGAAAATCGCCGAGGGGGAGTACGAGCTCTCTTTCACGGCCCGCATCGACCCGGGCTGGTACTTGTACTCCCAGTTTCTGGACAACGATCTGGGGCCGGTACCCACCACCATTGTGTTTGACCAGCCGGAACAGGTCGAACTGCTGGGGAAAGCTGCCGAAAGCGGTGGGCGCATCGAACAGTTCGACCCGGTGTTCGAGATGCAGCTCGTCAAATTCAAAACCGAAGCGGTGTTTACCCAACGGATCCGGTTTGCCGGGAAGCCCGCCTCCCTGACCGGATACGTCGAATTTATGTGCTGTGATAACGAAAAGTGCCTGCCGCCCCGCGAAGCGCCTTTCCGCTTCGAATGGTGATGGGGTTCACCAAACGAATCCCGGCAGAACCGCACTTTTGTCCCGTGAACAAAAACGAAACGCATGATGCGCTGGACGGTACTTCTCCTACTCACTATGGCATCCGCCCAAGCTCTGACCCAGCCGGGGATGCTCGCACCCGTCACCTGGTCCTACAGCCAGGAACAGGTGAGCGATGAGGAGTGGGTGCTCACTTTTACTGCTGACATTGAAGAAGGCTGGACGATCTACACCCAGTTTATCGATCCCGATCAATTGGGCCCCATACCCACCCGTTTTCACTTCGACGAAGGTGCTCATTACGAGCTCGTGGGGCAAACCAGCGAGGAGGGGGAGCCCAAAAAAACGGGCTATGACGCCTACTTCGAAATGGAGCTCACCAAGTTGTACAATCGGGCGGTATTTCAACAGCGCGTGCGGCTGAACGATCCCAGCCGGCCCATTACCGGCTACCTCGAATACATGAGCTGCGATAAATCCCGCTGCCTTCCGCCCCAGGAAGAGGACTTTTCCTTCCGGCTCCAACAACCCACCCAGCAGGCCCGAAAGGAAGCTGCGGTCGCCAGAGAAGAGCCCACGCCTGAAGGGGAGGAAAAGCTCCTAGCAGAAGCCCCGGAAACCGGGGAAGAAAAAGCCGAGGTCGAAACTGAGATAGCAGACCTTCCCATAGCGATCGACCTGCAAGACGAGTCAGGCCCCGCTCTTCAACCGGTGAAATGGTCGTTTTCAATCCGGCAGATCGAAGGCGAACAGGCTGAACTGGTTTTTGAGGCCGACCTCGAGGCGGGATGGACCATTTATTCGCAACACACCGATCCGGACGACGGCCCGCTGCCCACCTTTTTCTTTTTCGAGGAGGGCACTCATTTCGAACGCATAGGCCCGGTGGAAGAAAAAGGCGAACTAAAAGAGATCAAAGACCCCCTGTTCGATTATGCGCTGGTGAAGAAGTTCGTGTCCGGCCTTGTGGTCTTCACCCAAAAGATCAAAATCCTGGATCCCAGCCAGGCCGTAACCGGTTATGTCGAAAGCATGGCTTGCAACGACCGGGAGTGCCTCCCGCCAACGCCGGTGGATTTTTCCATTCCGCTTTCCGACGAGGCAACTACCCCGGCTGCCGTACCGACCCAAAGCGGACTGCCTCAGGTAGATCAGGCCATACCTGCACTCCAGGCCTCCCGCGAAGCCCCTCTGGGCGATTGCGGCGAAAGCACAGGCCAGAAAGACCGCAGCCTGTGGCTGACCTTTCTGCTCGGCTTTGCCGGCGGCTTACTGGCCCTACTCACCCCATGCGTGTTTCCCATGATCCCGCTTACAGTCAGCTTTTTTACCAAGCGCTCTACCGACCGGAAAAGCGGGCTGCGCAATGCGTTGCTCTACGGCCTCTCCATCATTGTCATCTACGTGGCGATC
Organism: uncultured Saprospiraceae bacterium; assembly: GCA_964595955.1. Lineage (GTDB taxonomy): Bacteria > Bacteroidota > Bacteroidia > Chitinophagales > Saprospiraceae > JAJDFU01. The sequence continues at coordinate 33,117 of CAZQSF010000032.1, read as the reverse complement.
GGCCTGCTGGTCAGTGCGGCCTTCGGGCCTACAGCGCTCAACGAGCTGTCGACCAACTGGATCGCCAATGTCCTCTTCTTTGTCGTTTTCGTGATCTTTGCCCTGTCCTTTTTCGGCCTTTTTGAGATCACCCTGCCCAGCAGCTGGGCCAACAAGAGCGACGCCATGGCCGACAAGGGCGGCCTCATCGGCATCTTCTTCATGGCCTTCACGCTGGCTATTGTTTCCTTTAGCTGCACGGGGCCCATCATCGGCTCGGCTATCGTAGCGGCGGCCGGCAATACCGTGGGCCCCTTCGTCGTCATGCTGGGCTTTTCCACGGCACTGGCCCTTCCTTTCGGCCTTTTTGCTGCTTTTCCCAGCCTGCTAAATGCCTTGCCGCGCTCCGGGAACTGGATGAACAGCGTGAAAGTCGTGCTCGGCTTTGTGGAGTTGGCGCTGGCCTTCAAGTTCCTATCCGTGGCCGACATGACCATGCACTGGAACCTATTGCCCTACGAAGTTTTTCTGGGCATCTGGGTGCTCATTGCCGGGGCCATGGGCCTGTACCTGCTGGGGGTGATCCGCTTCCCGCACGACAACCCGGCCAAAAAGATTTCACCCGCTCGCATGGGGCTGGGCATCGCTACCCTGGGACTCGCCGCCTACCTGATCACCGGATTTCTTTACAACGAAAAGACGCAGTCCTACCGGGCGCTCAAGCTCATGAGTGGCCTGGCCCCTCCCACGCAATACAACCTTTTTCTGGACGATCCGGAATTGAAGACCGATCTCAAAAAGCGCTTCCCTTCCTATTCCAAGTGCGCCAACAACCTGGACTGCTTCAAGGACTACTACGAGGGCCGGACCTACGCCCAGGAGGTGAACAAGCCCATTCTGCTGGATTTCACCGGATACGGCTGCGTCAACTGCCGCAAGACCGAGGAACACATCTGGATCGAAGATGAAGTGTGGAACACCATCCAGGAAGAATATGTGCTGATCTCCTTGTATGTAGACGACCGCAAACCCCTGGATGAGGTACTGATCTCCAAAAGCCGGCAGGCCAAGCTCCGCAATATTGGTCACAAATGGGCTGATTTCCAGATCGTGAACTTCAAGCAGAACTCTCAGCCGCTGTACGTGCTGGTGTCGCCCGAAGAGCAAGTGCTGGCTCCGCCGCGGGGCTACGACGATTCGGTGGAAGACTATGCGAGTTTCCTGAATTGTGGCCTGCACACCTTTAAGACGCTGACGAAGAACGAGGCAGAGGTGGAGGGATTGTCTTCCCGGTAAAGGGGGTTTCCGCCTGCGGCAGCGAAGGTCGTCCGGCGGGTTGCCCCGCCTGCCGGGATCACTCCATATCGATGAGGACGAACCCCTTGTCCACGGCTTCGCCTTTGCGCACATTCACCGCCTTGACCTTGGCCGGAGCAGGCGCTTTGATCACGTTTTCCATTTTCATGGCTTCGAGGATGAGCAGGGTCTGCCCCTCTTCCACCTCATCGCCTTCGGACACTGAAACATCCAGGACCAGCCCCGGCATGGGGGCTTTGATCTCGCTCACCTGCAGCCCGGCTTGCGCGTGGAGCCCGAGGCGTTTCACCAGTTGGTCGTACTCGTCGTTGAGCTGAATATCGAAGCGGCTGCCGTCGATGCGTATAGCAAAAGCTTTGCGTTGGTAATCGACTTCCAGCAATTGGGCAACGTAATTCTCGGATTGGTAAATGAGATGATACCGGTTATTTCCCAGAGGGACCAGGTCGAGTTCACCGGGTTGTAAGCCTTCCCAATGAAAGGCATCGTTCACCTTAGCGGCAAAAGAGGGAAGGGACTTTTTCATGAGCGATCTTTAGGTGTGAGGCGGCTAAACCGCATGAGGATGTAGGTCTCAAAAATAGTGTATAGCAGGTAAAGACTGAAAAAAGGAAGCAAAAACCAACGATTTTGAAGGGGGCTTTCGGCCTGCACGTATCCCCATACCAGGGCCACGCAGGCCACGATCTTGAGCAGGACCGCAGCCATGGCGATCTGCAACAGGAGCTTGGGGTTGGCATGGCGGGCGCTGATCCGGGCCCACAGATAAATCAGGCCCGTGAGCACCACAAAAAAACCGAGCGCGATCCAGGAAAAGCGTTGATGCGGCTGAAGGACCGGCAGGCGATGAAGGAGGTACAGCATCAGGGCCGCCGCTCCACTCAGGCTTCCCAGCATGAGCAAAAAGCGCAAGAGGGGCATAAGCGGATCACTCTTTTCCGGTGATGAAGTCTTTGAGGGTGAGATAAAAGGCAGCCACGATGCCCAACAGGGCCCCCGCCAGCGTAAACCAGGGGGTTTCAAGCTGAAAATGGGCATCCAGCTTTTGGCCGCCGTAGGTGCCCAAAAAGAGAATGACGGCCATCTGAACGGCCATGCCCGAGTACTTGAGGTACTCGGTAGATCGTTTCACCGGCTTCTTGCCATCGGGATTCTCAGGCTTTTTGGGCTGATCGGGCAAGTTGTTCCTTGTCTTTTTGAGTGGTGGACGTGGCCGGGCCGGAGCTCGACTTGGCTGCTGCCGAAAGTCCGCCGCCGCCCATGATGCATGATACATTGAAAATACCGCCGGGCTCCACAATGAGCTTGTTGGTCTTCACCTCGCCGCTCACCTTTGCCGTTTTGCGGATGTTGAGCAGGTCGGTGACCTCAATTTGCCCTTCGAAGTGCCCTTCGATCACGGCATTGCTGCACTTGATTTCACCTTCTACCTTGCCGGAAGGCCCGATAATGACCTTGGATTTGCAGTGGAGGTTGCCTTTAATGGTACCGTCTACACGGAAATCGTTTTCCGACTTTATGGTGCCTTCTACCAGGGTGCCTTGCACCAGGCTGTTGTGCCCCCCGGGCGAAGCCGTCGACATAGCGGTTGCCGTCTTGCCGTTGGTTCCTTCCTTTTTGGTGTTTCGTAACATAATAGCGGTTGGTTTGGCCCCTGCCGAAGTACACTGCCATCTTCAAATGGGAATGGCGATGTACGGCGCAAGAGTCGTGTTGAACGATCAGATGAATTGTACGTGTGTCTTGATCAAGCGGCTCGGGGGTGTAAAACCCTCCATGGGCCGACTCGAAAAAACTGGGGCTGGCTATTGTGTTCGCTCCCTTGCAATAGAAGCGCCAAGCTACGGGAATAAGCTTTAAAAGTCCGGGCAGTACACCCCGCGGCGTTGCTGTCCGCAAATCTGGTACATGAGTGCGATCTCAAAGGCACCCTGGCTGTTACTGGCCGGAGTGAGCGAAGAGACGTTGATATCGTAACTAAAGCCCAGGGAAAAGGCCTGGTAGTCGAAGCGGGCCGAAAGGATAATGGCGTCGGCCAGTATACCGGATTCCTCCCGGTTGGCAATGCGGGCCCAGGTACCTACGTGAAAGGCCTGGCGAATGTCGCTGCGGTTGCCCAACAGAAACTTGAAGCTGGTACCCGCATTGACCTGAAAGGAAGGCCCCTGAAACATGGCTATGGCCCCCGGCACCAGCCCGAATCGATCCGTCAGCAGGAACTCACCGCCGGCGTGGAACGTAAAGCGGCTGTACAGGAGGTCGTCCGCAGCTTCATTAAAGGACTGATCGGCCCGGTTCAGGTGATGGTAAGCTGCACCTACGTAGAAGTTGGAGTACTCGTCGAATACGGTAAACCAAAGCAGGCCGGCACCCAGGTCCCAGAACGTGACGTTGTCGTTCCAGTCCTGTTGCTCCTCACCGGTACCCGCTACGGGGTCAAAACCGCCTTCGCCGTCGTGTTGGAGGCCCCAGCGCAACCGCAGGAAGTCCACACTGCGTTGGGCAAAGCCCCCCTCCAGGCCTGCTACCAGGTAGCTGGCGCGATTGCGATAACCGCCCATGCGCTTGCTGTAGGAAGCCGAAAGCTTGCCGGTAATCGTAGAGAAATTGGCCTCTCCGGCTACATCCCCCCAGAACGTTCCGCCAAAACCGAAATAGTCGTATCGGCCTACGGGAACCTTTTGGTCGTAGGATACCGAATAGGTACTAAAGGCATTAGACCGCAAAATGCTGGCCCACTGGTTTCGATAGTTACCCGCCAAGCGAATGTTGCAGTTCATCACCCCGGTCATGGCTGGGTTCAGGTTGAGGGGCGACATGTAGAATTGTGAAAAGTGGATGTCCTGTGCATACAGGGAGACAGACAGTAGCATCCCAACTAGCGTGTAGAAAAGGGCCCTCATAAAACGATTGTTTGCATTTGCCTTTGAAAAATGAGAAAAAACGGGAAAACTTCCGTAGATGCAAACTTAAAGAATGCAGCCCGATTGGCAGGAAAAATTCGTGTTAAAACCCGCCTACCGAAAGTTTTCCGACAGAAAGATAACGACAAAATTCGTTAGAGTGACATGCCGTTCTGGAATTTCCACCGGGCTCCGAAGTTCTCCACCAGCACATTATCGTAATAATCCGCCCGTTCGAAGAGGTGTTCAAAGAGGGGAATGCCGGTGTCCAGGTTGAGATACCGGTCGTAAATGAGCAGGGAAAGGATGATATCCTGCCCTTTTATGCTCAGGGTCAGGCTCTCCGTTTCGTAGTTCTGCCGGAGCAAATATTCGTAGAGAGCCGGAAGATTTTTTTCGGGCAGTATGCACAAATAGGCATCCCCGGTTATGAGCCCGGTTTTTTCGTAGTAGGCAATGTGAATTCGGGCGCTGCCCCGGTGAATCTCCCAGGTGTCGGGGCCGCGACGCGATAAGCGCACATCGTAGCCGGCTCGTTCCAACAGGTCCTCTATGGTCTTGGCAACTCCAATGGGTTCGTAGGGCTCAGCGCGGTCCGGAAACTGGATGGACGCTCCACAGTTGGAGCAATAGTCGTTTTCGACCGCTTCGCTGAGTATGAGCTGGTTGCAGCTGGCACAACGGCTACTGGGCTTTCCTCCCGCGGCCTTGAACTCGGCCAGTGCCTGGCGCAAATAGGCCACCGGCAGCGCAAAGCCTAGCGAACGTCCATCCCGCAACTGAAAGGTGTTCACGCCTACGAGTTCGCCTTGCACATCAAACAAGGGGCCGCCGCTATTCAACGGCCCCAGCGTGGCATCGTGCTGAAGGAACCGAATGCGGTCCAATTCGTAGGCAGCCTGGGTTATCACACCCCGGGCCTGCTGAAAAGCATAACCAAAGGGATGCCCCATGGCCAGAACGGGATCGCCTTCTGCGAGGGTCGAATCCTGGGCCAGCGAAATCTCGGGGAGTTCGGGAGATTCGTCGTCGAGGTCGAGAAATGCCAGGTCGTGCCGTTCGTCCAGGAATAGCACGCGGGCGATCTGTTTGGTCAGTTTAGGGCCGCGAACGATCACCTCCCGGTTGTCGCGCACCACATGCTCGGCCGTTACGATAAGTCCTGCATCAGCCAGATAAAAGCCCGTACCCGTACTGTAGGGAGTGGCGATCTGAATAAGGGCCTGCCGGTAAGTAGGGTTGAAGACTTGCATAGGCATTCCACTGGCGCAGACAATATAGCGAAAGCCCTGCACACGGAACCCACCCTGCCCGAAAACGAAAAAGCGCAGGCCGGTAACCGACCTGCGCTTTCGCCTGCAAGCAAGCGGGCTAGACCCTTTCCAGATATCCCTCCAGGACCGGCAGATACAGTTGTCCGTTGAGGATGTTTCGAGAGATCACAATGCGCTGTACTTCCGAGGTGCCTTCGTAGATCTGAGTGATTTTGGCATCGCGCATGAGGCGCTCCACATGGTACTCTTTGACGAAACCGTATCCGCCATGCACCTGCACAGCCTCTACCGTGTGCCGCATGGCGACCTCGCTGGCGTATAGCTTGGCCATGGAGCTGGCCGCATCGTAGTCCATGTGCTTATCTTTGAGCCAGGCTGAGCGGTACACCATCATTTTGGCGGCCTCGATCTCTGTGGCCATGTCGGCCAGCTTAAAGCCCACAGCCTGGTGCTTGCCGATGGTCTTGCCGAATGCCTCGCGCTCATTGGCGTACGCAGCAGCCAATTCGTACGCTCCGCCAGCAATGCCCAAAGCCTGGGCTGCAATTCCGATGCGGCCACCACTCAGGGTTTTCATCGCAAACTTAAAGCCGAAGCCGTCTTCGCCGATGCGATTTGCTTTCGGCACCTTTACATCGCTGTACATGATGGTGTGGGTATCCGAAGAGCGAATGCCCAATTTGTCTTCCTTGGCTCCCACGGTCACTCCTTCCCAATCGGCTTCCACCAATAAGGCATTTATGCCCCGGTGTCCTTTCTCGGGATCGGTCTGTGCCATGACGATATGCAGTTGTGAGGTGCCGCCGTTGGTGATCCAGTTCTTGGTGCCGCTCAGCAAATAGTGGTCGCCCATGTCCTTGGCAACGGTTCGCTGGCTGGTCGCATCGCTGCCCGCCTCCGGTTCACTGAGGCAGAAGGAGCCGATCCACTCTCCGGTCACCAGCTTGGGCAAATACTTGGCCTTCTGTTCCTCCGTCCCGAAGGTTTCGATCCCCCAACAGATGAGAGAGTTGTTGACCGACATGATCACCGAGCAGGAATTGTCGACTTTGGAAATCTCTTCCATGGCGAGCACGTAGGACAGGGTGTCCATTCCGCCTCCGCCGTATTCCGGCGATACCATCATTCCCAAAAAGCCCAATTCCCCCATCTTCCGGACCTGCTCCGCCGGGTATTCCATCTTGGAATCCCGCTCGATGACGCCGGGTTTCAGATCTTTCTGGGCAAACTCGCGAGCCGCTTCTTTCACGGCTATGTGTTCTTCGGACAGGCTAAAATCCATATTCTTCGGTTCTTTCGTTGGCTAATGGCTTTCCGTGATGAACACGGATCATTTGCATTTAGCGAATTTACGCTAAAATGAGGGGATTTTCCAGCGAGAAGCAGCTCGGAGAAGGAATATTACCGGAAGCTTGAAGTCGGTACCGGGCGATCAGAGTTCTTCCAAAAGGGTGCGAAAGGCCACGTAGCGCTCTTTGTAACGCTGCGCGTGCTCAGCCTGCAGGCGTTGGGCATCCCGCTTCATATAGGCCTCGATATCTTCTGTTGCGCGGGCGAAGTACTGAATGGCGTAGGTCACGCCGTCCTCTTCTTCGTGGAGCAGTCGAAAAAAGCGATGGGAGACAAAATGCCCGGTATCGAGCACATCGGGGATATGCACCTCCTTCATCCACCGCCTCCATTCTTCATGGACCTCGCGATCAACTTTTACCGTAACGTTGTAGAGGATCAAAGCGTCTGCTTTTGACAGGCAAAGGTAGGCAAAAGCCGCCGGGCGTACTAAAATCGCTTCCCGACCCCCAGAGCAATCGACCAGGTATCGTAAGCGTCGATCCGGGTATCGTAAAACACCGAAGGAGAAAGGTCCCAATTCCGGTGGCCCATCTCGATTTCGTATTCAAGGCCTATGCGGACGAGGTAGAAATTTTCGTTGCGCTCCAGTTCGCAGCCGGGGCCCAACTGTATGACCAGGCCTTTCCACGGCTTGTAGAGGGCATCGAGCGTGAGCACGAGCGGATAGTCCCGCTCCAGCAAATCCTCACCGGATCGCTCGATGAGGAAGGTCTGTAATTCCAGATCGGTATGCAGCCCAAGGCCCCAGCGGGGGTTGAACCAATATTCGTAATCCAGCCCCCAGGAAGGGATGAGCATGCCGTCCCCTTCCGCATTGGCGGGCACATGGGTGTGTCCGAGCAAAAGAGCGATGCGGTGATGAGGAAAGTCAGCAGGGTCTTCATCCGGGGCCGGATGCTCCGCAATAGGCTGGTGTTGGGCAACCAAGCCGGTCGCGGCGGCCAGGAATAGTCCGAGCGGTAAGATCAAACGCCACATGGTAAAAGGATTGTGCCCCAAAGCTAGGGCACCCTGTCGAGGCCGTTTGTGCCCAAAGTCACAAACGGCGAATTTGGGCGCCTATGGCATTCAGACGATCGTCAATGCGCTGATAGCCACGGTCGATCTGGTGAATGTTGCGAATGGTGCTGGTCCCCTCGGCCGAAAGGGCCGCGATAAGCAAAGCAACGCCGGCGCGAATATCGGGCGAGGTCATGGAAATGGCCCGAAGCGGATATTTTCGCCCCAAACCGATGACCGTAGCTCGATGGGGGTCGCAGAGAATGATCTGAGCGCCCATGTCGATGAGCTTATCCACGAAAAACAAGCGACTTTCGAACATCTTCTGATGTACCAGCAGGCTGCCTTTGGCCTGGGTAGCCACCACCAATACGATACTCATCAGGTCGGGCGTAAAGCCGGGCCAGGGCGCATCGTATACGGTCATGATGGAGCCGTCGATAAACGTCTGGATCTCGTACTCTTCCCGGGGCGGGATGCGAATGTCATCGCCGCGGATCTCCAATTCGATTCCCATGCGTTCGAAAGTGCGGGGAATAATACCCAACTCCTGGACCTTGGCGTCGCGTATGGTTATGTCGGATTGGGTCATGGCAGCCAAACCGATAAAGGAGCCGATCTCGATCATATCGGGCAGCAGGCGGTGGGTAGTGCCCTGAAGGCGTTCTACTCCGGTAATGGTGAGCAGGTTGGAACCGATGCCCTCGATCCGGGCTCCCATTCGATTGAGCATGCGGCACAGCTGCTGCACATAGGGCTCACAGGCCGCATTGTAGATCTGCGTAGTTCCTTCGGCCAGCACGGCCGCCAGGACGACATTGGCCGTACCTGTCACGGAAATCTCATCCATCAGCAAATAGGTACCGCGCAGCTTGCGAGCATCTACTTCCCAGGCTTTACCCACGGGATCGTAGTCGAATTTAGCGCCCAGCTTTTGCAGGCCGATGAAGTGGGTGTCCAGCCTACGACGGCCGATCTTGTCGCCTCCCGGCTGCGGTAAAAAAGCATGTCCGTACCGGGCCAGCAAGGCGCCGATGAGCATGACGGATCCCCGCAAGCTGCCGGCTGCCCGGCGAAATTCAGGCGTCTGAAAAAAGGTGAGATCTACCTCCCCGGCACAAATGCGATACGTATTGGCTTCTTGCCGATCTACTTCAACGCCCAGGCCCCGAAGCAGTTCGATGAGCTTGAGCACGTCGCGGATCTCCGGCAAATTACTGAGAATCACGGCCTGATCGGTGAGCAGGCAGGCACAGAGCACCTGCAAGGCCTCGTTTTTTGCTCCTTGTGGCGTGAGTACACCGTTTAGTCGGTGCCCCCCTTCCACCTCGAAGGTGTCTTGGCCGATGGCTGATGAAACTTCGGGATTCACGTCTAGTTTTTACGACGGCGACCGCCCCGACCGCGACCGCGGCTACCGTTTCCGTTGTTGCGCTGTTTGGAGGAGCGGCGCTGCTTGGACTGTTGGTGAGGTTGCTGGCCGCCACCCAGGTTGTCGATCGTGGCTTCTTCATCGATCGTCAGTTCGCCGCCCGACAGGGCTCCCAGGTCGGCCTTGATCACATCATCGCTCACGTAGTATTCCTTGTTCCAGGTCTTGTAAGCCAGCTTCATGTAGGAAGCGATTACGTTCTTGTAGGCATCCCGCTTGGGGCCGGGCTCCATGGCCAGGCACTTCTTGATCATTTGCTGGACGTTGTGCCCGTAATGGCGATACTGGGCCTCCGTCTCGGGATACTTGAGCTGCTCCGGCTTCTTGAAAAGCTCGTCGGCCGTGGGCACATCGCCGCTGGGCGGAACGACCTTTATATCGTATTCAGCTATGCGGAACAAATGGCGCCAGAGCTTGTCGCGATAATCCTCCATTGTCTTGCTCTGGGGGTTCATCTGCATCATCAGTTGCACGACCTGTTCGGCAACGGCCTGACGCTCTTTGTCGTCTTCGACGGTTCTGGCATATTGGATCAGCTTTTGAATGTGCCGACCATATTCGGGAATGATGAGTTCTTCGCGTTCGGAATTATATTCCATGGAAAGTTTGGTATTCATTATTCTACAGTAACGGATTTTGCCAAATTGCGAGGCTGATCGACGTTACAACCCCGCATCAGGGCAATGTGGTAAGAAAGTAATTGAAGGGGCACCACAGATAGCAGGGGCGAAAGAGGCTCCTCAATCTCCGGGATCTCAATGGCATAGTCGGAAATCCGGCTGATCATGGTATCGCCTTCCGGCACTACCGAAATCACCCGGCCTTTGCGGGCCTTAACCTCCTGAATGTTGCTCACGATCTTTTCGTAAGCGCTTTTGTTCGTGGCGACCACGATGACCGGCATTTGCTCGTCGATGAGGGCTATGGGACCGTGTTTCATCTCGGCTGCCGGATATCCCTCGGCGTGAATGTAAGAGATTTCCTTCAGCTTGAGCGCTCCTTCCAGGGCAATGGGGAAATTATACCCCCGGCCCAGATACAGCGCATTGGGGCTGTCTTTGATCTCCGAGGCAATGTATTCGATCTTCGAGTTGTAGGCGAGCACCTTCTTCACTTTATCGGACACCGTATCTAGTTCCCGGATCACCTGATGCAAGTAGGAGTCGGAAATAGTGCCCCGGCGCTGAGCCAGGGTGAGTGCCATGAGCGCAAGCAGAGTGACCTGTCCGGTGAAGGCCTTGGTGGAAGCCACCCCGATCTCCGGGCCCACGTGAATGTAAGAGCCGCAATCGGTAATGCGGGCGATGGAGGATCCCACGACGTTGACGATGCCGTACAGCAAGGCGCCCTTTTCTTTCGCAATCTGCAGCGCCGCCAGGGTGTCCGCCGTTTCACCCGACTGGGAAATGGCGATCACAATATCCTCTTCGGTAAGAATGGGGTTTCGATAGCGAAATTCCGAGGCGTACTCCACTTCTACCGGGATGCGAGCCAGTTCTTCGATGAGGTATTCGCCGATCAGGCCGGCATGCCAGGAAGTTCCGCAGCCCACGATGACGATCCGCTTCGCATTGACGATGCGATTGATGTGGTTGTCCATACCGCCCAGGCGCACCCATCCCTCCTCGGCATTGAGGCGTCCGCGCATGCAGTCGGCTATGGTGTGCGGCTGATCGTAAATCTCTTTGAGCATGAAGTGATCGTAACCGCCCTTTTCCAGGCTTTCGATCTCCATGTCGAGTTTTTGCACGAAAGGCACCTTGGGTTCATTGTCCTTGATGGTTTTCACCTGCAGGCCCTTTTCGCGATCCACGACGGCGATTTCGCCGTCGTTGAGGTATACGACGCGTTTGGTGTGGTCCACGATGGGGGTGGCATCGGAAGCCAGGAAGTATTCATCATCTTCGCCTATACCGATCACCAGTGGGCTTTGTTTGCGGGCTGCAACCAGCTTGCCGGGCTCTTCCCGGTCCATGACCACAATGGCATAAGCGCCAATCACCCGCGTAAGGGCAATGCGCACGGCCTCTTCCAAAGGCAGCGACTCGCTGTGCTGGATCTCCTCGATCAGGTGCACCAACACCTCCGTGTCGGTTTCACTTTCAAAGGTGTGACCCTGTCCTTCCAGGGCAGATTTGATCAGATCGTAATTCTCGATGATCCCGTTGTGGACCAAGGCCAGGCGGCCGTTGCCCGAAAGGTGGGGATGAGCGTTGGTATCGTTCGGCTCCCCATGGGTTGCCCAGCGCGTGTGGCCGATGCCTACCTGCCCCTCAAGCGTACCGGATGCGGCAAAGTCGATCAGGTCCTGAACTTTACCCCGCTTTTTGAACACGTGGATGTCTCCGTTCATCAAAGCGACTCCCGCACTGTCATACCCCCGGTATTCCAGACGCTTCAGCCCATTGACGATCAAAGGATATGCCGGTCTATCTCCGAGGAAGCCTACGATTCCACACATAACAAACTAACTTTTAACAGAGAATTGGTTGCGCAAACGATCAAGCTGGCGATTGGACTGAGATAGGTTCTAAAGCTCAAAGGGCATCCCTAAAGGTCCGATATTCTCCTGGCAATAAAAAACCTGAACGGCCTTTCTGTTACAATTTTGTGACGGCAAGGCGAAACGATAGCGGGTGCACCGGGTGGTTTGATCCGTATAACACTGCGCGCTCCGCGGAAGTTCCCTGGGGCTGAAGGGTAAGCGTAAGGCGGTTCTCCACCTCGCCCTCGACCATCTGCTGTACATGGGCCGAAAGGTTTATCCGGTACCGGGTAAGGCCCTCTTCTTCGAGGGGCTGGCCGCCGAAGGCCGTCGAGGGAAGCACGGTGCCTATGAGTGTGCTCTGGTCAAAATTGACATCCGGAGGAAACCCCACCTCCCGGGAGAGAAGCCGGATGTCGTCCAGGATGATGAGCTCGCCTTCCTCATCCCGGTAGCTCAGAATGAGCTGATTGGCCGGCGGATACGTCTGCAGGTCGTCTGCCGGCAAACGGGCCAGGGTGAATTCCAATTCAGCCTGGTTGATGATCAGGTTCTCCAACTGATCAATGTAGGGAAATGTCAATTCGATCGACACGCCCCCGCCTCCCTGTACAAAGAGCAGGCTATCCCGCTGGTCATCGGAGGCCAGAAAAGGCTCCACCTCGCTTCCGCCGTAATCCTGCTCCAGCCGGGAGGTACGCACTACGCTGTTCGTCGGAAACTGGTATTGCCGCAGCAAGGTGTCGTTTTGGGTGTAGTACAGATACAGCCCGGCGCGGCTGGACGACAGGTTGAATCCCAACAGGCCGGCATTGGTGGTCGCCGGGCGAAGGTAAAAGCCCTGCAACAATTCCTGAAAAAGGGAATCCGAACTGAAGGTGAGGCTGTCGCCCTGAATGATCTCCTCGCCAAGGGCCGGATCAATGGGTATGCGCAGATGAGCAAAAGCGACAGTATCTACTCCGGGCGCATAGTCTATAACGACCACCGAATCCAGGCTGGGCGTGAATTGCCGGCTGCCCACGGAGTTGGGAAAAGTTTCGAAGGTAGAACTTGTGAAGTAGGTATCGTTGATCTCCATGCGCTCGTTGAGACGGAACACCTCCATGCCGAACATGCCTTCGGTATTCCCGTAAAAGGATTCTCCCGCGTAGGGCAAAACCAGCACCAGCGAGTCGAGCACGATGGTACCGGAAAAACTGGGAAATTGCAGGCCGCCGGTCGCCGTCCGGTTGAGCCGCACCTGGGTGTAAATGCCGGATTCAAAAGTGCCGAACACCGGCTCGTTCATGGTGCCGAAGAGTTGCTGCCCCAAAATGAGGAAGTCCTCACTGGGATCTACGTAGGTGCGCACCGGAGGAGAGGGTACTGTCCGGGCGTCCACGGTGAGGGTGTCCAATTGATCCAGGGCTGCGGCGTCCTCTTCGAGAAGGCCCGTACCGAGGGTGGTTTCATTCGTACAGCTCCAGGCAGAACCGATTAACAGTAGGCCCCAAGCCAAGAGGGGCCAAGCGGGAAATTTCATAGGTTCCATTGATTGCATACCGGACAAAGGCATCTGGCCGAACGAGTCGTCAGATGCCGCGCCACGAAGTCGGGTTTCCGGAAGGTTCTTACTCAGAGACCTCCTCGGCCAGCAAAGCGTTGTAAAATTCGATGATCTGATTCAGAAAATCTTCACTCCCGTGCTCCAGAACGGGTTTGTCGGTTTTCGAAAGTGCCTGCTCTATGCCCTCGGGCAACTCGGCCTCCCCCTGCACCAGTGCGTCGGCATAGGCCAGCGCGCCCTGGTGAACGATGACGCCGCTTCCGTTCTGATAAGCGCTGAGGTCGTCCTCGGTGACGTTGTTGATCGAAGCCTTGGCCAGGAAGCTGTCTGAAAGCGTGTTGGATATGGATTCATTGTAAACCGAGTACACGACCTTGGACTGCTGAAAAAGCGGCTCGGTTCGGTATGCGGTTTTGATGTACAGGGGAATCAGCGAGGTCATCCAGCCGTGGCAGTGGATGATGTCGGGTGGCCAGCCAAACTTTTTGACCGTTTCGATGACTCCCTTGCAGAAAAAGACCATGCGGTCTACATTATCTTCAAAAGGCGTGCCGTCCTTGTCCTTAAAGAGCTGCTTGCGCTTGAAGAAGTCCTCATTGTCCAGGAAATAGACCTGAATGCGCGCGTCCGGCAGGGAGGCGACTTTGATGATCAAAGGGTAGTCGTCATCATCGACAATGATATTCATGCCGGAGAGCCGCACAACCTCGTGCAGGCGATGCCGGCGTTCGTTGATGCTTCCAAACCGGGGCATGAGCACCCGGATCTCCATGCCGCTTTCCTGAATCTGCTGAGGAAGCTGCCGTGCCAGTGTTGAGATCGCGTTTTCCTCAGTGTAAGGCTGCATTTCCTGGGTCACTATAAGCACCTTTCTCTTTGTCATATGTCAAAATCTAGTAAACCAATGATTGAGCTGCCTGCACAAGTCTTTTGCAGGACTGCAAAGTTAGTAAAAATGAAGCACTTAGCTTTTGAACAAGCCGGCATTACCGCCGATATGGGAAAAGGAGATACCTTTAGAACGACATCCATTGATGGAAAGTACCCGTTTCACTGTGCTGCTGTTTCGAAAGACCCACGCATTCCAAGCTTATCGCCGCGAGGCATCCGTCCGCGGCTTGCAAGTCGGCTTCGTGCCCACCATGGGCGCTTTGCACCAAGGCCACCTGGCTCTCATTCGCCGGGCCATTGCAGAAAACGACCTCGCTCTGGTCAGCATATTCGTCAATCCAACTCAGTTCAACCAGGAGACCGACCTGGAAAACTATCCACGCACGCCCGAGACCGACATTGAACAACTCGTACGTACCGGCTGCCACCTGCTCTACCTGCCGGATCAGGAGGAAGTTTACCCGCAGGGCACCGAATACGCGCTGGACTGGAGTCCGGGGCCTCTGGAAGAAGTGATGGAAGGCGCCCACCGGCCCGGCCACTTCCGGGGGGTGGCCCAGGTCGTCAAGCGCCTGCTTGACATCGTGCAGCCCAGCCGCCTCTATATGGGGCAGAAGGACTATCAGCAGGTCAGGATCATACAGGCACTCATCGCTCACTACGACATGCCGGTGGAGTTGGTCATGCACCCCATCGTACGGGAAGCCGACGGACTGGCCATGAGCTCCCGCAACGTGCGCCTGAGCCCCCAAATGCGCGCCCAGGCCACCGTGCTTTACCGGGCGCTTAAAAAGGCCAGGCAGGCTTTCCGGCAGAATCAGCATGCGGCCGAGATCGAACAAGAGGCGCTGGAACAGATCCGGGCCTCGGGACTCACCCCCGAGTACGTCAGCATCGCAGATGCCGAAACCCTGCAGGCCTGGGCCGGCCAGGGCAAAGCGGTGGCTTGTGTGGCCGCCTGGGCCGGCGATGTACGCCTCATCGACAATCTCGAACTCAACTAAATTCACTCTTGAAGGGTTTCTATACCTCAGCGCATTCCAATTGACAAAAATTTCAGACTTTTGCGTGTCCTTCGTGCAAGGTACGTTCGCATTTGCTTAATTTTGTGGCACTTATGCTAATCCATCGGTTTAAATCGAAAATTCACCGGGCAACCATCACTCAGGCCGACCTCAACTACATCGGCAGCATTACCATTGATGAGGAGCTTATGGAGGCCGCCAACCTCATGGAGGGCGAACGGGTACAGGTTGTCAACAACAACAATGGCGAACGCCTGGAAACTTACGTCATCCGCGGCGAGCGCGGTACGGGTACGATCTGCCTGAACGGAGCCGCTGCCCGCAAAGCCCAGGTGGGCGATACGGTCATTATCATCGCCTATGCCTGGATGGAGCCGGAAGAAGCCCGCCGGTTCAAGCCCAGCGTGGTCTTCCCGGACGAGCAAAACCGGATCCCTCAGAAGAACGGACTGGAGCACCGCGACGCTCCGACTCACCCCCACTGATCAGCCCCCATTTTTGAACTGAAACCCAAGCCGCAAAGAACTATCTTCGTCCCCGCTTGCTCATGCTTGTATCCCATCACGAAAACGCCCGGCCTTGAAACGCCTTTTGATCCAAGCGGTTAAATTCCTTTTTTTCCTGGGCCTGGGGCTCGGTATCTTGTATCTGGTATATCGCAACCAAAACAAAGCCTATCAGAAGGATTGTGCCCTCAGGGGCGTTCCCGAGACAGAATGCAGCCTGCTGGACAAGGTGATCGCCGATTTCGGCCAGGTGGATTACGCCTGGATCTTGCTGGTGCTGCTGGCCTTTACCCTCAGCAACGTGAGCCGGGCCATCCGCTGGAACATGCTCCTGCGCTCCATGGGCTACCGCCCCAGGCTGAGCAACGGCTTTCTGACCATCGTGCTGGGCTATTTTGCCAACCTCGGCTTGCCGCGCATGGGCGAGGTGGTGCGCGCCGGCACCATGGCGCGTTACGAGCGCATCCCCGTCGAAAAGGTGATGGGTACCATCGTGGTCGACCGGATCGTCGATGTGATCAGCATCCTGTTGGTGTCCGCCCTGGCTTTCTTCATGGAGTACGACGCCATCTGGGCCTTCCTGGAGAAAAACGTCGACCTGAGCGATCGCTTTGGGGGGCTGGCCAACCTCTTTTGGGGCGCACTGCTGCTGGGCCTCATCGCTTTAGGGGCCTTTTTCCTGCTCCGCCGCCGGCTCGAACAAGTCGCCCTCTACCAAAAAGTGATCAATATAGCCAAAGGCTTTGCTGAAGGCCTCCGGACCATCGGCAAACTGGACAAACCCTGGCTGTTCGTCCTGCACAGCATCAATATCTGGTTCATGTATTTTCTCATGACCTACCTGTGCTTTTTTTCCTTTCCGCCTACGGCTCACCTCGGCCCCCTGGCGGGCCTGCTGGTTTTCGTTTTCGGAGGCTGGGGCATCGTCATACCCTCTCCCGGCGGCATGGGCACCTATCACTTTCTGGCCCAAACCGCCCTGAGCATCTACGGCATCAGCGGCGACGACGCTTTTTCCTGGGCCAACATCGCCTTTTTCTCTATCCAGCTGGGCAACAACGTCTTCCTCGGCCTGCTGGCGCTCGTGCTGTTGCCGCTTCTGAACCGCAATTACCACCCGCAAGTGCAATATGAACAAGCTGCAGGACATCCGGGCTAAACGCCTCGACTGGGAACAGGCTTCCCGGCAGGTAACCGCCTGGCAGGCAAACGGGCTGTCTGTCGTATTTACCAACGGCTGCTTCGATCTGCTTCACTACGGCCATGTGCACTACCTGGCCGAGGCCGCCGGCCTGGGCGATCGCCTGCTGGTCGGCCTCAACAGCGATGCCTCAGTGCGCCGCCTAAAAGGAGCCCACCGGCCCATACAGGATGAGAACTCCAGGGCGCTGGTCCTCGCGGGCCTGGCCGCCGTGGATGGCGTGATCCTCTTCGAACAGGATACGCCGGAAGCCCTCATTCGAACACTGAGCCCCAACATTTTGGTTAAAGGAGGAGACTATCGCCCGGAAGAAATTGCCGGAGCGGAGTGGGTCGTACGACATGGAGGCGAAGTGCGCGTCCTCTCCTTTGTAGACGGCTATTCTACCAGCCGGATTGAAGAAAAGATCCGCAAAGGCCTCTAAAAGCTGATTCGCATGTATATTCAAGACGTCATTCAATACCTGGAGGGTATCGCCCCGCCGCGCTATCAGGAGTCCTATGACAATTCGGGCCTGCTCGTCGGCGATGCCCATGCCCCGGTGAAAGGCATCATCACCTGCCTGGATGTCACCGAAGCCGTCGTAGACGAAGCCGCCGGCAAGGACTGCAACCTCATCGTCGCCCACCACCCCATCCTGTTCAAAGGACTCAAACGCCTCACGGGAAGCAATTACGTAGCGCGTACCGTGCAAAAGGCCATACGCAACGACCTGGCTATTTACGCCATTCACACCAACCTGGACAACGTCTTTCACTGGGGCGTAAATGAGCGCATTGCCCAGCGGCTGGACTTGCAGCACTGTCGCCTGCTGGCTCCCAAAGCCGTTCAAAAGAAGGTGGAGGTGTTCCTTCCCGCAGCTGAGCCGGCCGATCTGATCCGGCGCCTGCACGCCGCCGGCTTGCACGGCCGCCCGGCTGAGCATGGCCAACTGCGCCTGGAAGGCCTGGTCGACGAAGCCCGGTTGAACGAAATCCGGCAATGGATCGGCGGCCACGCTCTGCACAGCTACTCCGTCGACCAGGCCAGCGAACAGGTAGGCTCAGGCATGGTGGGCGAACTGCCCGAGCCCATGGACGAAATGGACTTCCTCCACTTTCTCAAAGACCGCATGCAGACCCAATTGGTACGGCACACCCGCCTGCTCCAAAGACCGGTACAGCGGGTAGCTCTCTGCGGTGGCTCCGGCAGCTTTCTGTTGCCCATGGCGAAAAGCGCCGGCGCACAGGTCTTCATTACCGGCGACTACAAATACCACGACTTCTTCGATGCCGAAGACCAGATCCTCATCGCCGATATCGGCCACTACGAAAGCGAACAGTTTACCATCCCCTTGCTCAGGGAGTTATTGTCCGAAAAATTCCGTAATTTTGCGGTTCATTTGACGGAGGTTCAGACCAATCCCGTCCACTATCTTTTCTAATTCAATCCAAGCGTACCCATGGCGGAAAAGTCGATAGCCGATAAACTCAAAGATCTATTTCACCTGCAAAGCATTGATTCCCAGATCGACGAGATCGAGGTACTCAAAGGTGAACTCCCCATCGAAGTGAGCGACCTGGAAGACGGCATCGCCGGGCTGGAAACCCGCGTCGGGCGTTTGCAGCAAAGTGTGGATGAGCTGAACAGCGAGGTCAGCCAATACGAAAAGAACATCAAGGAAGCGGAAGCCCTGATCGAACGCTACACCTCCCAACTCGACAATGTCAAGAACAACCGGGAATTCGAGTCGCTCAATAAAGAACTCGAGCTCCAGCGGCTGGACATTCAACTCTTCCAAAAGAAAGTGCGCGAACTGAATGAAACCATAGCCGGAAAGGATGAAACCCTTGCGGCGACCCGGGAACGCCTGGAGAAGAAAATGGCCGAACTGGAAACCAAGAAGGTCGAACTCAACGAGATCATCGAGAAAACGGAAAAAGAGGAAAAGAAGCTGCGCAAGGAGTCGGAAAAAGCGCGAAAAAAGATTGAGGATCGCCTGCTGAAAGCCTATGATAAGATCCGAAACAACTATCGGAACGGGCTGGCCGTCGTGACGGTGGAGCGCGATGCCTGCGGCGGTTGCTTCAATCAAATCCCCCCGCAAACCCAGCTCGAGATCGCCATGCGCAAAAAGATCATCGCTTGCGAACACTGCGGGCGCATCCTCGTCGACAACGAAACCGCTCAGGTGGAGGAAGCCCAGGAAGAAGCTTCCAAGGCCTGAGCCCGCTTATTGCGTTCCTGAAAAAGCCCCTGTTCGCCACAGTCGAGCAGGGGCTTTTTCATGGAAGCTCGTTCGGCCGGCCTCCTACCGCAACTTGAGCCGCATGCCCACATAGACCGTACGCCCGAAAATGGGCCCCCAGACCAGGGAGCTGTCGAAATACGGCCCGAAGGGCTGATCAGCTGCCAGAATGGGGTCCGTCTGCCGGAAGTTGAAGAGGTTCTCCGCGCCCACATACACATCCCAGCGCTCGCGCCAGCTCTTGCTCACCTGGGCGTTGACCAGTACGAAATCCGGCGAGCGGCCCGGCCGCCGGAAGGCTTCGGGATTCGCACCGGTGTCCGGAATGCGGCGGCGGCCCTGCCAGTTGACCGTGAGGTCGAAAGCCCAGTGGTTGCGCGTCTCGTAGGCCAGGTTGGCAAAAGCCCGGTGGGGAGCCACCAGCGGCTTGGGGCGCAACTGCCCGCTGAAGGTGGTGCGCACGTCCAGCCAGCGATAGGCCAGGCGCACATCCAGGCGCTTAAGCAGCTCGTAGTCGAGCTGCAGTTGGAGGCTGTTGGAAAAAGATCGCCCGTTCAGGTTGTAGAAATGCACGGCCTGTGGGCTTCGGTCCACATCCACCACGATCTGGTTCTGAAAGCGGGTGTGGTAAAGGTCTAGGCTCACGGCCCCGTCGCGGTAGTTCCAGCGGAACTTCTGCGTGAAGTTGAAGCCGAAGTTCCAGGCCACCTCGGCATCCAGCCCATAGGGCAGGTCGGCATCTTCGCCCTCGATCACAAACCGGCGGGCGCTGGCCATCAGGCCCTGGTTTTCGGCCAGGATGTTGGCGGTGCGCTGGCCCCGGCCGGCCGAAGCGCGCAGCACCGTCTGCTCTGCCGGAGCGTAGCGCAGGTGCAGGCGCGGGGTGAAGAAGGGACCGAAGAGGTTGTGGTAATCGGCCCGCAGGCCGGCTACCACGTCCAGCTTTTCCAGGTAGCTGTAAGTATACTCGAAGAAGGCGCCCGGCACCCATTCCGTGCGGTCGTATTCCGCATCGTTGAAATCCTCCGCATAACGGTCGTACTGCATGCTGGCCCCGGCCCGCCAGCTGTGGTTGGTATTGCCGATGATGCTCTGGTAGATCAGGTTGGCGTAGGCCGACTGCTGACCGGCATCGTAGCGGTTGAGGCCGTAGTAGGAGCGCTGCCGGTAGGTGCTGCCCGACACCTGCAGGCCGACGCTCTTCCAAGGCTGGCCGGCAAACACCTTGCCGATCTTGGCCCAGCCTTCCAGGCGATTTACATCCAGCTCCATGCCCCACAGGTTGGTACTGCCCTCGTGGGCATCGGGCCGGAAGTCGAGCTGGCCGCCCTGGCGGTAGAGGAGGGTGCCCTTCACGCCCGCCTGAAAGCGAAGGCCGTTCTCGCCGGCGTATCTCCATCGATTGAGCCCGGCAAAGCCGCGGCCCAGCGGATTGTCCAGGAAACCATCGGCATTGCGATCGTGGCGGAAGGGCATGGCATCGCCGTGCAGCAGCAGGCCGGTCGACCAGTTCTCATCTAGCTCCCAGCGGGTGTGCAGGTTGGCCTCCAGGCGCCCCATCTCGTTGCCGTAGAAGTTGAGGTAAAGGCGCTCGCCCGCCTGCGGCTTGCGCAGTTCTACGTTGATCTGGCCGGCTATGCTCTCGTAGCCGTTGGCTACCGAACCGGTGCCCTTGCTCAGCTGCATGCTCTCGATCCAGGTACCCGGCGTAAAGGCCAGGCCGTACTGCGTGGCCAGGCCGCGCACATCGGGCATGCTCTCGCGGGTGATCTGCGTATAGGGGCCGGCCAGGCCCAGGAGCTGGATCTGGCGGGTGCCCGTCACGGCATCCGTGAAGGATACGTCCACGCCGGGGGTGGTCTCAAAACTTTCGCCCAGGCTGCAGCAGGCCGCCTTGAGCAACTCCTTCTCACCGATCTTCTCCACTTTCTGCGGGTCGAGCAGGGAAACCTCGGTGGACTTTTCCCGGTACACCACGTCCACTTCCTGCAGGTCGACGGTGGGTTGCAACTCGATCCGGAGGCTGTCCCGATCCGGACGGATGGGAAAGGTATCGGCCCGGTAGCCCACATAGCTGACGGCAAAGGCCGTATCAGCGGGCTCCGGTCGAAGCTCGAATTTGCCCTCGGCATCGGTCACGGTACCCTGTTGGCCCGGAAGACTGTACACATTGGCGCCTACCAGCGGTGTATAGCTGCCGTCATCGGCCGGGCTGACCACCCTACCGCTCAGGCTGCCCTGGCCATACCCCTGCAGGGATACGGCCAGCAGCAGCCCCATGATCAGAAATCGCATGCTTCTAGTGCGGATCCACCCCGTCCCGGTAGGCGCAGCAGGCGGGGAGCTTTTGGTAGGCTTCTTTGGTAGCCTTCACCTTTGGGGTATCGTGGCCCATTTCGGCCACGGCCCGGTGAATGTCCAGTTCGGTCACTTTCTTCGGCCGGTATACTACCTGTAGGATTTGGGTTTCCTTATCCCATTCGGCAAATTTCACCCCCTTGATCAGGGCGGCGTTCTCGATGCGCTCTTTGCACATCCCACACACTCCGTCCACTTCAAATTCAAGACGGACGTCTTTCTGGGCATGGGCTGCCCCGGCCAGCAACAGGCCGAGGCCGAGCAGTACAATTATCTTTTGAAAAAAGGTCATGGTATTCGATTTTTTTGGTGAACCATAGAAATACACCCGGCCCGGGAAGGCCGGAAAAAGCAGACACCAAAAAAATCAGCCGTAAAAGAGAAGTGCCCGGTACAACAGCCAGGCCGGCCGGGATAGGCGCGGCGGCGGATGGGCAAGCAGGGAAGGAATGGATCGTTGGATCGCAACAATTCGCCGGGCGATGACCGGAAGAGTCGGCATAGCCCGAACCAGATCCCAGACCGGCAGCTCCGCAGATTGCAGCAACACCGGACCGGTATCGAGTTGAACGACCACCGTTTCATCCGAACAGCAGCCGTGCGGCATGGCCATGGTGCGGCAGCAGCAATGCCCCTTTACCGGAGCCACCGTGATGGAGGCCACCTCCCCCCCGCAGTAGTGCAGGTTGAGCGGCAGGCCCATGCTGAGCAGCAGGAACAGGAGCGCAGATGCTAGGATTGCGATCGATCTCATCTTTTCAAAAATACAGAAGCCTACAGCTCCGGCCAAGCATCAAACGTTAAGGAAGTCAAAAATCAGCTGTTATTTTTAAAACAATTTGTTTTATATACCGGAATGGTGTAATTTGGTTGTCATTAAATCACTTCAAACCCAATTGATCATGACTACCCAGGAAGTCGCCGAACAGCTCGTCCGGCTGTGCCGCGAAGGCAAAAACCAGGACGCTATCCGCCAATTGTACCACACCGACTGCACCACCATCGAGGCCATGCCCGATCCGCAGGGCCAGCAGGAGTTCAAAGGCCGGGATACGGCCCTGGGCCGCAACCAATGGTGGGAAGCGAACCACGAGGTACACCGTGCCGAGGTTTCCGACCCCATGGTTACCGAAGGGTATTTCGCCGTGCAGTTCGACTACGACCTCACCTCCAAGCCGATGAACAACCAGCGCATGCAGATGAGTGAGCTGGGCGTGTACCGGGTCAGGGATGGGAAGATCGTGCAGGAGCAGTTTTTCTACGCGCCGGAAGACAGCACCGAATAGGTCCCGTCCGAGAGCGGGCAGGCACGGAAACTGATCCTGCGTATCGGGTTTTGCACAGCGCAGGAATGTCCGGCTTGGGCAAGAATTCGCGAGCCAGGACAACACAGGATAAACCGGTGCGACCCAAAAAAACGAAAGCTGCTCTGCAGGTCTGCAGGCAGCTTTCGACTTGGTTCAGGTCATTGGCCTTACTGTCCTTCGTAGTAAAAGCGCTCGTGGATGATCTGATCGCCTTTCCACTGCTGTACGGCCACCTGCTCCATTTTGGCGTGATTGCCGTCCTTGAAGGTCACCTCCATTACGGATTCCACAAAGGAAGTGGCGTTGTCTTCATCCGAGCCGATGTTCTTCACCTCCAGGTTGTGAAATTCCTGGATGTTGTTCAGAAATTGTTCTTCGTACTCCCGGCAAGCCACTTTGCCCTTGCGGGTGCCCATGGGCTCGGTCATCACCACATCTTCGTGGTAGTACTTGTCAAAAGCGTCCAGCAGCTGGCCTTGGCCAAGCATGTTGTAAATGTCCTGTGCGCGTTCCTTGTAGGTCATGATGTTTGTGGTTTTGGTTGAAAATAGATGTATATACATGAATTATACTTAGGGAACACCTCATTCCCAAATTGGTTTGGCCCGGCGGCAGGAAACCCCGGCTCGGACCTGCAGTCCGTCATGACCCCATGCCGGCTGCCGGCCGAATACCGGGCAGCAGGCCCTGCCGAAGTCTTGAGACTCTACATCCTGAATATTGCGGGCATACCGGGCTGCAAAAAACCCTGATCACACGATGCGGGTCAGCAGCGGGTTTCCGGAGTACATTTTGCGAGGGGGTGCATATCTCTTATGCGTGTTGACCGGTCAACTCATATCAGAGACGTACATGAGCTGCCCACGCCTAACAGACACCTCGGTCAGTACCGCTGACGCGGACTGAACCTACTATTCCACATAGGCCTGCCGGACCACCAGGGTGTACCAGCCATTATCCGTCTCCAGATAGCCCTGATCGTAGCAGAAGCGGTACACCCGGCCGGCTTTGGTGATGTACTCGTTGGTGAAGTAGCTGAACTTGAAGCCGTGATCCAGCAGCTTGTCGCGGTGCACGCGGGCTTTGCCGTCGGGATTGAGCCCGGCCAGGATGCGGCGGTTCTTGCGCAGGATGTTGTTGATGTTGCGCACAAAGTTATTGACATCCTGATTGCGCCGGTTGTGGTGGGCCGAGCGGCATTGATCGGAGCAGAAGCGCTTGTCGTAGCGCCCCATGACCTCCTCCCCGCATTCCTGGCATTTCCGTTTGGCCATGCCGATTGGGTTTAAGCTTGATGGGATTTCGCCTGTGGATCCGGGTCCCAACAAGCGTTGAGCAAAAAAATCAAGCCGGGCTTATCTTAAAATATAGTGCATTTTTCGGATCATTGGTAAACGCGTTATGCACGATCCAAGCTATTTCCGCAACAAATTGATGCGTCTGTACCGGGCGGAGCGCCTGTCGGCCGGGCTGCTGATGGGGGTAGGCCTGCTCACCCTGGGCGGTGCGGCCGCCAGTGCGTGGTGGGGTGAGCACCCGGTTACGCAGGGCGTGGCCGTGGGCCTGCTGGGCACGGGCCTGCCGGCAATGCTGTTCGGCCTGCAGGAGTGGCGGAGGGTGCGCAGCCGCAAGCGGGCCGAGGCCGACATCCTTTCCCTGGATCCCCTGCTGGCCTGCCGGCAGGAGGCCGAACGGCTTCGTCCCGTATTGCGCTTCCTCCTCCGGCGGCGGCAGTTGGAAATGCTGCTCTTTCTGTTGGGTTTTGTACTCTTGCTGGCCGGCGGCGTAGTGCGCACCCATTACTTCATGGCGGGTATGGGCTTGGCCGTATCCCTCCTGTCGTTCGTGCTCATCGGCTTCACGCTGCTGCGCCATTATCGCCTCAGCCTGTTCTGCCAGGAGGTGGATGCCGAGCGCTGAGGAAATTCGCCCAGCCCGCCTGCCAAAGGCGACAAAAATCACTTTCCCTCCTATTCAAATGCATTATCTTTTCTGACCGGGACCCAATGGGTCCGGTTAAACCCTTACGCTTATGTTACAGGAAACCCTTCATGACTTAAAGGCCGTACACGAATATCCGGCCGTTAGCATTCTGTTCAATACTCATCGCACGTATCCCGAGAACGAAAAAGACACCATTATCCTTAAAAACAAGGTAAAGGAGGTGGAAGAACGCCTTTTGGCCGAACTGCCCAAGCGCATGGCCGAGGAGGTGATCCGTCAGGTAAAGGAAGTAGCTGAATCGGTAGATCACCGGAACAACCTGGATAGCCTTGCGCTTTTTGCCAATAAAGAAATGGGCAAGTACGTCCGCCTGCCCTTGCAGGTAGAAGAGCGCGTGATCGTAGATCACACCTTCGCCACGCGCGACTTGCTTCGGGCCTTGCTCAAGGAAGGGCAATACTACGTGCTCACCCTGAGCCAGCGCAAAGCCAGGCTTTACCAGGCATTCAACGATACTTTCCTGGAAGAGATCCGCGAAGAGGGCTTTCCCATGGAGAACGCCAAGAACTATGCCCCCCTGGACAAAATGGAACTGAGTATGGCGCGAGGCACGGACAATGTCGTGCGGGAATTTTTCAATCAGGTAGATAAAGCCCTGCTCACCCTTCATCATCGCAACCCGGAGCCTCTCGTCATTGCCGGGGTGGAACGCAACTACCATTTCTACCGGGAAGTTGCGGATAAGCCCCAAATCATAGCCGGATGGATCAATCAGAACCGGGATGAATCAGAGGCCTACGAAATCCTCAAGGATGCCTGGAAAGTGATGCAGGACAACCACAGGAAACTGCAGGAGGCCGCTCGCGAAGACCTAGCGCAGGCCGTATCGGCCAACCGCTTTACCAGCGACCCCAATCAGATCTGGCGGCGCGTGCGCGAGGGCCGCGGCGACGTGCTGTATGTGGAGAAGAATTACTTCCAGCCAGCCAAGGTGCACGGCGACGAGTTGGTGCTGGTCGGAAAAGACGAATCCACCCATACCGGAATCGTAGACGACATCGTGGATGAGATCGCCGAACACACTCTGCGATACGGCGGCCAGGTCGTTTTTCTGGACGACGGCAGCCTGAAGGAGCATCAGGGCATGGCCCTTAAGCTGAGGTACTAGAAGCCTTTCCTTTCCCGGCAAGCCGGACGCCGCTTCGCCTTCAACAGATTTTTGAGCTGGCGGGCATCTTTGACAAAGGGAGGTAAAACCGCTTGGAAAATGCCGTACTTTTGTGCCGTGCCCAAAACGCGATCTGAGTACGTGAACCGACCCATCCGCATCACCTTGCTGGTTATTCTGGCCCTGATTGCCGCGGGGGCTGCCTACAGCATGTGGCTGCGCACGCAGGATGAATTGTTGTGGGGTTATCGCCCGCTGGTGCTCTTCCTCAGCTTCTGGCTGTTCTGGACCGGGCTGGTGCGGCCGGGGTTCTTCCGCAAGGGCCGCCCCTATCGCTGGCTGGGCCTGTCCGCTTTGAGTGCGGTACTGCTGTCCGTGGGCTTTCCCGACCTCCTTCCCCTTCCCGTTCTGTTGTTCGTGGGCTGGGTGCCTCTGCTGCTGGTGGAGCGGGAGATCGCCCGGGAAGTGGAGCGCCGCTCCGGCTGGGAGGTGGCCAAATACGCCTACTTCACCTTTGTGCTGTGGAACATTCTTACTACCTATTGGGTAGCCAATACCGCTCTGGCTGCCGGCATCGTGGCCATCCTGCTCAATGCGGCCCTGATGGTGATTCCCTTCTGGCTGTTCCACCTGGCGCGCAAGGCCATGCCCGCTCTGGGCTATGCCGCCTGCATCGCCTTCTGGATCACCTTCGAGTACTTCCACCTCAACTGGGAGCTCACCTGGCCCTGGCTTACGCTGGGCAACGGTTTTGCCGAAGTGCCGGCCTGGGTACAGTGGTACGAGTACACGGGCGTCTTCGGCGGCACCCTCTGGATCCTGACAGCCAACATCCTGGCCCTACAGGTCTGGCTCAAGCGCAAGGAGATCCAAGCCTGGCGGTGGCCGGCTGTCCGCCTCGGCCTTTGGCTCCTCCTGCCTCTGGCCTTTTCCCTCTGGCGTTACGCCACCTACGAAGAAGAGGGCACGCCTATCGACGTGGTGGTGGTGCAGCCCAATTTCGAGCCGCACTACGAGAAGTTTGCCATTTCTCCCTCCCGGCAGCTGGATCGCTTCCTGCGCCTGTCCGACTCCCTGCTGGACGAGCAGGTGCAGTACATCGTGTATCCCGAGACGGTGTTCGGCGGCCTGGAACTCACCCGCCTCAACCAGTTTTCCTTGATCCGCGGCATAAGGGATCACTTCAAGGCCTATCCCGGCCTGCACCTCGTCACCGGGCTGGATGCCTACCGGATCTACGCTCCGGACGAGCCCAAAGGCGAAGCTGTTCGACAACACGTACGCAGCCCGGGCGATACCACTTTCTACGAGAGCAGCAACATCGCCGCCCAGATCACCATGGGTGAGGAAGACATACAGCTATACCTAAAATCCAAGCTGGTGCCGGGGCCGGAAAACTTCCCCTACAATGAGCTGCTCTGGTTTTTCGAGCCCGTGGTAGACCAGCTGGGCGGCACCACGGCCGGACTGGCCACGCAGCCCGAGCGCTCGGTCTTTACCAGTACGGCCCCCATCGGTCCGGTCATCTGCTACGAGTCGGTCTTCGGCGAGTACTACGGCGGCTATGTGCGCCAAGGGGCCCAGGCCATCTTCATCATGACCAACGACGGCTGGTGGGACAACACGGCCGGCCACCGCCAGCATCTGCACTTCGCCTCCCTGCGCGCCATCGAGACCCGCCGGTCCATTGCCCGCTCGGCCAATACCGGCATCTCGGCCTTCATCAGCCAACGCGGCGACATCCGCCAGCCCACTGCCTACGGCGAGACCACGGCCATCCGCCAGCAGATCCTTCTCAACGACGCACTCACCCTTTACGTGCGCATGGGCGATATGATCGGTCGCGTGGCCATGTTCCTGGCCGCACTGATCCTGCTCAATGTGCTCGCCAGACGGTTGAGGGGGGTAGTTAGCAGTTGACAGTTGGCAGTTGGCAGTGGCAGTTTTACCCACCGATTTTTTTTAATCGCCGAAGTCAGAGCCATTTTGACACCTTCGCTAAAGCTTCGTTGCCCGAAGAGCGAAGGTAGTGCATAGGTGAGCCGTAGCGTCGACTGCTTGCATGATGACAGGTGGAAAGCCTCGTTCTTAGCGAGCCGGCAGCACGCGATGGCCAGGCTCGGTGGCACTTCCAGGGCCGCTGAGACTAAGGGGTGGGCCTTCCCTGCACCTATCAACACCCGCCTGCTCTACCTCCGGCTACCCCGCAGCAGCTCCGGGCGGTTGGTGAGCAGCCAGTTGCTGCCCACGTCCAGGTAGCCGCCCCGGGGGAAGACCTGCCGGAAGGGGCCGTTGCAAAAGGCTTGGGTGCGCAGGCGGTCCGCAGCCTTGGCAGCCAGGCGGTTGTACAGCAGCAGGCCCTGCGGGTGCAGGCGCCCGCGCACATGCTCCAGGAAGGCGACCTCCTCGAAGCGCTCCGGCACCACATCGTCCTGAAAGACGTCCATACAGATGAGGTCGAAGGTGCGTTCGCTCTGCTGCACGAATAGGGCCGCATCGGCGGTGATCACCTCCACGGGACTGGCCAGGCTCCCCAGCACGTACTTGTGCGCCAGCCAAGCCACGGCCTCGTCCACTTCCACGGCCGTGTACCGGAGGGATTGCCGGAAGTTGCGCTCCAGCATGAAGGGGATGCTGCCCAGCCCAAGGCCCAGCAAGAGTACCTCGGGGCCGGGCAGGCCGGCAAAATCGAGCCGTTTGAACGTGCGGTAGTAGTTGCTGTACAGGTCGCCGTAGGAATAGATGGCGTTGGCGGTACACAGTTGGTAACGGCCGTTCTGCAGGCGCACCTCCAGATGCTCGTTGTGGGGCGAGGCGGTCACCTCCAGGGACTGTTCCCAGAAATAACTCAGCAGGCGTTGCCAGAAGGGGGCGCGCATGGTTAGTCTTTGGGTTCCCAGCTTCGATATTGGGCCGTATCCTCGAACACCCGCAGTAGCACGAGCCGGTCCGGGATGTCCAGCTCTTTCCCCCGGCGGGCCATCACGCGCTCCATCGTCTCGAAAGCCCTGTCGGTGCGATAGGTCTGGAAGCCGCCCGCCCCGCCCCAGCTGAAGGAGGGAATGAAGTTGCGCGGGAAGCCGTCGCCGAATACATTGGCCGAGATGCCCACCACCGTGCCGGTATTGAACATGGTGTTGATGCCGCACTTGGAGTGGTCGCCCATGAACAAGCCGCAGAACTGCTGCCCCGTCTTTCGGAAGCCCTTGTCCACATAGCTCCACAGCTTCACCTCGTCGTAGTTGTTCTTGAGGTTGCTGCAGTTGGTGTCAGCCCCCAGGTTGCACCACTCGCCGATGACCGAATCCCCCAGATAGCCGTCGTGAGCCTTGTTGGCATAGCCCTGGAAGACCGTACTGCTCACTTCGCCACCCACCTTGCAGACCGGCCCGATGGTCGTGCCGCCGTAGATCTTAGCCCCCATCTTCACGGTAGATCGTTCGCAAAGCGCCAGCGGGCCGCGCAAAAGGGCGCCTTCCATGACATGGGCCTCACGGCCGATATAAATGGGGCCGTTCTCGGCATTGAGCGTACTGCACTCTACCCGTGCACCGGGCTCCACGAACACGTTTTCCCGTGCGATGACCTGGTTGGTATGGCTCAACACTTGCGACGAGCGTCCCTTGGTGAGCAGCTCCACATCGTCCTGAATAGCGCGGGCATTGTGCGCGAAGAGGTCCCACAAGCGGTTGATCTTGAGGTAGTCGGTGCCCTCCAGATCGAAGCCTTTGAGCTCGTCGAAATCTTCATCCTCGATGAGCCGGCGGATCTGATCACCGTCCAGCTTGGCCACGATCAGTTCGCCGTCCTGCAGAAGGGCCTCGTTGGATTCCATTTGACGGATAAGGGTACAGAGCTGAGGGGAAGGCAAGGCCGATCCGTTGATGAGGATGTTGGTGTCGCTGTAATCGATGGGGTAGGTTTCCGCCAGGTAATCCTGCGTGATAAAGGCCACCTCCGCCTCGGGAAACCAATGCGCCCACTTCTCGCGAATGCGCAACACCCCCAAACGCAACTCACATACCGGTTTGAGGTAGGTGAAGGGAAGAAGGTGATCCCGGGTTTCGTCGTCAAAGAGGATGAGGTGCATGGCAGCAGCTTAGGCTAAAAAAAAGTCCCAATCGACGGACCGACAGGGACTTTTCGACGGCTTGCGTCAGGATACATCCGATTACTTTTCCTCCTTCTTCGCAAACTTGGATTTGGAGAATTTCTTGTTGAACTTGTCGATCCGGCCAGCCGTATCCACAAATTTCATTTTGCCCGTAAAGAACGGATGGCTGTAACTGGAGATCTCCAGCTTGACCAAAGGGTATTCATTGCCGTCCTCCCAGGTGATCGTGTCGCGCGAAGGAGCACAGGATCGCGCCAGGAAGGCATCGCCCGAGGAGAAATCCTTAAACACCACCATTCGGTAATTATCGGGATGGATATCTTTTTTCATGATCTGAAACTTCTGCTTTCCGAAATAGATTGCAAAAGTAGTTCATTTTTCCCATTTGGGGAAGCATCGCTTGGTTTCTTGTGTTTTGAATCGATCAATTGCATACGTCATGAAGGTTCCAACGGGAATAAAACGCTGCGCGGCCATGGTCATTCTGGAAAATCAGGAGCGTTTTTTGCTACTCCGGCGGGCCAAGCCTCCCAATCGCGGGCTGTTCGTGCCGGTGGGCGGAAAGCTGGAACCCTTCGAGTCCCCCGCCTCGGCGGCCCGTCGCGAGACCGAGGAAGAAACCGGGATTCGCCTCAGCCCGGACCAGCTTCGCTTCTGCGGGGTGTTGGTCGAAACCTCACCCACCCCGTACAACTGGACCTGCCACATCTACCGGGCCGGGATCCCCGACCAACCTCCGCCCGATTGTCCGGAAGGAGAATTGGCGTGGATCCCTTTCGACCGGCTCGACCAACTGCCGACCCCTCCCACCGATTGGTGGGTCTACCAATACGTGCGCGATGCAAAGCCCTTCGTGTTCAGTGCCCTGTACGACAACAGCTTGAAGATCCAATCGATGGAGGAAGAGATCGAAGGCCGCTCCCTGCCCATCAACTCCGGATACGCCCGGCCCTGAGGGGGGCACATTTTTGCGAGCTTTCTATTCTCCCTATTTTGGAGCATAGATCACCTAAATCGAACCGAACTATGAAACGCCTTACCGTTGTCCTATTGAGTTTTCTTTTCCTGGCTTCTTGCGTGAGCAAAAAGAAATTCACCGCTTTGGAATCGGAGCGGGATGAATACCGGGCCGCCATGGCCCAAAAGGAGGAATACCTCCTCCGCACCCAGGAAGAACTGGCCGAGGCCCAACGCCAGCTCGCCCAACGGGATACGGACTTGGCCAAGGCTCTGGCCCGAGAAGAAGCCCTGCAGGGGCAACTGGAGTACATGGAACTGGCCAACACCAACCTTCTGGACCGCATGCGGGAGTTGTCGCTGGTAAGCCAAAGCGGGGCAGAAAGCATTAAGCAATCCCTTGAGGTTATGGATAAACAGAGCAACTACATCCAGGAGTTGCAGGGCAAGATCCAGGAAAAGGACTCGCTCAACCTGGTATTGGTTATGAACCTCAAGCGCTCCCTGGCCGATGTGAACGACGAAGATGTTCAGATCCAGGTAAAGGGCAGCAAGGTGTTCGTCTCCCTGTCCGACAAGATGCTCTACCGTTCGGGCAGTGCCGAAATTCAGCCGGCTGCCCTCAACGTGCTGGGCAAAGTGGCCCGCATCATCAAGGATCACCAGGATCTGGACGTACTGGTGGAAGGCCATACCGACAACGTACCTATACAGACCAACTGCATGGCCGACAACTGGGACCTGAGTGCTAAGCGCGCCACCGCGGTCGTACGGGTAATGCAGTGGCGTTACGGCGTAACACCTTCCCGGCTTACGGCAGCCGGCCGCTCCGAGTATATACCCAAAGCCACTAACAATACGTCGGCCGGCAGACAAGCCAATCGCCGTACCGAGATCATCCTCACCCCCAAGATGGACCAGTACTTCAAACTTTTGGAAGCTCCCGTACCTCCAGGCTCCGGCCAATCGAGTAGAGTGAAGTAAAGGCAACTTTTAAACCTGTGGATGCCACAAAGGATTTGCCTTTACTTCGACCCTCTCACACCACCGGACGTACGGTTCCGTATCACGGCGGTTCCTAAAGTTAGCCTATCGGCTTGTGCGGTTCAGTTGGGCCAGCAAACTGACCAGCTCCAATTTGTCAAAGTAACTCTTTGGATAAGCTTGGTTCATGTGAGAAGCGCCCGCATTCCACCACGGCCCTCTTTGGTTGAAGGTCGATTGGGCGGCTCGTTCCTCCGGCAAACCGCGACGCATCAGTTCCTTAAACCTCGTCCAGCGGCGTTTCCATTGCTGCCATCGCATCTTACGTAGGCGACGGCGTATCCAACCGTCCAACTCTTGCGCAAAACCGCGTGTGTTGCTCTCCCGAAAGTGGTTGATCCAACCTCGCAGTAGTGGGTTGAGGTCTTGTTGGATAAATTTGGCAATGTTTCGCCCTTTTCCAGAGCGGAACTTGGCTTTGACTTTCTTCTTCAAGCGTTGGAGGCTTGATTTGGAGGGCTTTAATTTCACCTTCATTTCTGTGGTGAAGCTGTAGCCCAGAAAGTCTCTTTCCCAGGGGCGGTCAACTGCGCTCTTGGCTTCGTTCACTTTCAAGCGTAGCCGCTTGTTTATGAACTTGGCCACCGTTGACTTCACCCGTTCGGCTGACCCTTTGGCCTTTACATAGATCTGGAAGTCGGCGGCGTAGCGTACGAACGCCAGCCCTCGGTTTTCCAGCTCTTTGTCCAACTCGTCCAGGACGATATTGGATAGTAATGGCGACAATGGGCTGCCTTGGGGCGTCCCTTTCGTGCGTCTCTCTTCCACGCCGTTTCTCATCATCCCAGTTCGCAAATAGCGGTCTACAAGGTGGATTACGCGTCGATCCAACACTCGTTCTCGCAATTTCGACAACAGGCGATCATGGTTCACTTCGTCGAAGAATTTGCTTAGATCCAGGTCCACTACCCAACGCTTCCCTTCCCGTATATAGTTCTGGCTTTTGAGTACCGCCTGTTGCGCATTGCGCCCGGGACGGAAGCCATAACTATGGTCCGAAAAGTCCGGCTCGTATAGTGGACTGAGTACTTGGTATAGGGCTTGCTGGATCAATCGGTCTACTACCGTGGGGATACCCAGTTCA
>CAZQSF010000031.1:0-38439 GCA_964595955.1 uncultured Saprospiraceae bacterium | reverse complement strand
CGTGAATATTCCGCTCCGCACCGATGTCTTTCAGCACCTGCGGCCATACGGTGACGCTCACCTCGCCGATGTGGGCCTTCTGGAGCAGCAGCATCATGAGGCGCGACTGGCCGATGCCGCCGCCCACGCTCAGCGGCAGTTCGTTGTTGATGATAGCCTGGTGGTAGGGCAGCTCCAGGAAGTCGAGCTGGCCGGTGATGGTCAGCTGCTGGCGCAGGGTTTCGGCATTCACCCGTATGCCCATGGAGGAGAGCTCGTGGCGGCGTTTGGTGACGGGGTTCCACACCAGGATGTCGCCGTTGAGGCCGTGGCGGGGCTGACCGGCTTCGGTAGTGGTGGGCGTTACCCAGTCGTCGTAGTCGGGGGCGCGCAACTCGTGGGGGTAGCCATCGGCCAGCTCGGCGCCGATGCCGATGATGAACACGGCCGGATGCTCCTGCACCAGACGGGTTTCGCGCTCCTTGCGCGGCAGGTCGGGGTACATGGCCAGGATGTCTTCGGCGTGGATGAACTTGAGCTCCCTGGGTAGGGGCGGCACATCGGTCCGGTTCAGGGCCGGGAATTCGCGGCGCAGGTAGTCCTCCGCATCGGTGAACACGCGCCAGATCTTGCGCACGATGTCCTTGAGGAAATCCAGGTTGCGCTGCTCGGTGCTCATCACGCGCTCCCAGTCCCATTGATCCACATAGGCGGAGTGGTCGTGATCCAGGAAGTAGTCCTTGCGCACGGCCCGCATATCGGTATTGATGCCTTCGCCCAGAGCGCAGTCGAACTGCTTGAGGGCCACGCGCTTCCATTTGGTGGCAGCCTGCACCACCTGAGCGTGGATGGGGTTTTTCTCGTGATCGTTCTTGATGTAGAAGCTCACCGGGGTGCGGGAGCCGTCGCGATCCAGGTAGTCGTTCACGCCGCTGTTTTCATCTACGATCAGGGGCACTTCTACGGTGAGGAGGTTGAGCGCCTTGTTGAGTTCGTCCATGATGAAGCGCTTGCCCCGGAAGAGGGCTTTCTGGGTGTCTTTCTTGTTGAGTACGGAGGTGTAGTTTTGCGGCAGGACTTTGGCCACGTCTTCGTAGGTGCCTATGCCGGGGCCGGCCAGGTCGGCTTTTTTATTGCTCATGCGGTCAGGGTTTTGGTTCGGAAAATTGCAGGTGGGCAAAAAGTACGCATATCCGTGCGGGAAAACCGTTGACCTTTTTCCACTGGGTCGATGATTTTAGTCAAGGGGTTTATTTTTTTGCCCTGCATCCCCGAATTTGTATTTTTCTACCAATCGGCGATTATGAAATACTGTACCCAGGTCGAGATCGCCCTGCCCGTGGAGCAGGTGGCCGAGTTGCTGCACAACCCGGAGGATATGTACCGGTGGATGAAGGGCCTGAAGCAGTACGAACGCCTTCAGGGCGAAGCGGGCCGGGTTGGCTCCAGGAACCGGCTGGTTCTCCGGGCGGGCAAGCGCGAGATGGAGATGATCGAAACGGTCACGGCCACTGATCTGCCGCACGCCTGGACCTCCCGGTACGAGACCCGGGGCGTGGTCAACATCGTGACCAACCGCCTGGAGGCCGTGGATGAGAACCGCACCCGCTATACGGCCGAGCAGGAGTTCCGCTTTCAGCAGTGGGTGCCCCGCCTCATGGCCTGGCTGCTGCCCGGTCCTTTCAAAAAGCAGTCGGTGAAGCACATGCGCGATTTCAAGCGCTATGCCGAACAGCAGGGTATGTCCAGTATTTGACTGCTGTGCGCGGTGGGGCATACCTTCGATTAAAACGACTGGGTCCCTCCGGGTTATCCGGTAAGCGGCCAGTGCACGCCCCGGCGAAAAGCTTTGGGGCAGCAATCGCGCAGGATGCCCAGTTGCTCGGCTATGGCCGGGTCGGAGGCCGTATCGCGTTGCTGCAACTGCCGGTTGAGGTCTTCGGCAAAATCTGCGTCCGACAGGGCCTGGAGCTGATACTGGCTGGCCTTTACCCACCACTGTACGAAGGGCCACTTGTCACTGCCATCCAGTAGTTCTTCCTCTTTCCTGACCAACTTGTGCTTGCGCTCCAGGCTGCAGATGCGTTCGAAGGCTTCCGCTTCGAAGAGGGCCTCCAGGTAGATGGTGAAGTAGGTGTGCCAGCGCACCTGTAGGATCTCCTTGTGGTAGGCCTGGTAAAAGGTGTTGGCATAGCTCACGGCATTTTGCCGCTTGCCGTTCTGCAGCAGGGCTTTGATGTAGTAGGCCACGAAGCCGATCTTGTTGTGCATGTTCTTGCTGGCCTTCATCTCCTCGGTGGCCGAGCGCATCAGTTTGAGGGCTTCCGCTGCCTTGCCGGCCCGCAGCAGTACGGCGCTGAGGTTGTTGACGTAAAAGAGGTAGTCGTGATTGCGGTCACGTATGGCGTAATAGCCGTAGCCGATGGCTTCGTCGTACTGCCGCAGCTTGGCGTGGGCAATGAGCCGCAGGTGATAGTAGTTGATGAGAAAGCGGCGGGAATAGTACTTTCCTTGCCTGAAGCTGCGGTCCAGGTAGTCGAATTTGTCCCACAGGGATTCGATGCGCCGGTAGTTGAAGCTGATGAAGCTCAGGCGTACGAAGGCCGAGTAGCGGCTGTAGCCATCCTGTTCTTCGTCGTAGAACACCTGGTTGAGCCAACGCTCCCACTGTATGGACTCGGTGGTGTTGGCCTTGTATTGCTGCACGATGTCGATCGTGGCCTGGTGAAGTTGCTCCTGGATGCGCTGGTACTTGTCGTAGCATACCTTGTAGGTCTGCAAGAAGTCGTCCAGCAGTTCGTAGTCCTTGGGCCGCAGGCGGATGAGCAGAAACTGGTGATAGCGCTGCAAAAGCTCATACCAGCGGCCGAAGAAAAAGCTCGGGTAGGTATAGGCCTTGATCTTGCGCAGAAGCACGGCTTCCTGCTGGGGGCGAATGGCATCGGTGAGTATAGCCGTCTCCGTTTCGGTGATGTAGTGGATCTCCTCGTCCACATCTATCTGACTGAGTTTGCGCTGGATCCAGTTTTTGAGGTCGGAGTATTTGCGCTTGTCAATGGAGGTGTCGTAGGGCAGGAAGTGATCGCGCCGCCGGGCGTTCTCCCGGATGTGCTCCAGGATGCGGATGCGGTCGGGGTCCTCCAACTGGCCGGCTTCCAGCAGAAAGTCGGCCTCGTGGGGCAGCAGGCTGTTGGCAAAAGCGGAGAAGGACTGCAGTTTGGCACGCATGGCTGTGGGTTCAACCCTTTAAGCTCCGGATTTTTTGGCAAAAAAGCACGTTGGGGCCGGGAATTCCGGTCCGGGCGCAGGCCTTCACCGGGTGGCGAGGAAGGCTTCGATGCCTTCGGCCACGCGGCCGGCCTGGTCCCAGGGCACGAAGTGTCCGCAGTCCGGCAGCATCACGAGGCGGGCGTCGGGCAACTGGTCCACGCCCATCTGCCCCACTTTTTGAGGGCTGAGGTCGGGATGGAACAGCCGGTTGGGGATGAGCAGGTCATCCTGGCCGAAGAATACCCGTACCGGCAGGCGGATCTCCGGCAGGCGCTCAAATACGGGTTCGCGCAGCATGGCGCTTACGGATTGGGCCACCCCTTCGCAATAGGTCGCAAAGGTGGCGGCCTGTTCTTGCATTTGCAGGCGATCTGCCAGCATGAAAGCGGCGTCTTCGGGCAACTCGCCGCCGTGAAAGTTGAGGTTGAAGGAGGTGCGCACCTTGTCCGGCGGCGTTTTCAGCAGGGCCTCCGGGTTTACAAACCTGCGCAGCATCTGCCCCTCCTGTGCGGTGAAGGTCTCGAAACCGGCCGGCGCCAGCAGCACCAGACCGCTGAGCAACTCCGGCTCCAGCAGGGCCAGCCACAGGCCGATCTGTCCGCCCATGGAATGGCCTACAAAAACCACCGGTTGCAGGTCCCTGGCCCGGATGAAGCTGGCCAGGGTGCGGGCGTAGCCTTTGAGGCTGACGGTATCGGCCGGCGGTGCACTCTTGCCGTAGCCGGGCAGGTCCAGGGCAATGCAGTGGCGGCCGTCCATCTTTTCCAGCAGTTTGCTCCAGGCCGGGGCGTAGCTGCCCAGGCCGTGAACCAGCAGCAGGGTGGGGCCCTCGCCCGCCTGCTCGGTATAGGCGAGGCGCGAGCCGTCGGGCAGGTCCTGGTATTCGATCTCGAACGGATAGTCGATATCCGCCATGGGCGCCTGGGCGAGCAGCCCCAGGCCGGGCAGGCCGATCAGGATCGGCAGCAGCAGGGCGCGCAGACTCATGATATTTTCGTTTTGACGGGTTCGGGCATGGCGACGGCCTTCTTCTTTTTACGCAACAGAGCATACAGGCCGAAGCCGACGGCGGCGGAGGCCAGGATGGCAAAGGTAACGGCCACGGCCGGATTGCGCACCTCGGCCTGCATGTAGGGACCGATGCGGCCGTAATAAACGGAAAAGTGCACGGTGAGGGCAACCAGCGAGGCCGCCACGGGGGCAATGAGCGGAACGCCCCGGAAGAAGATGCCGAGCAGCACCGGCACGAAGGCCGCCGAAAAATAGGCGTACACTCCGTTTTGGGCGAAAATGCCCACACTCAGGCTGGGGTTGATCAGTTGCTGCTTGGACAAATAGAAGGTGGCCAGGCCGATCAGGATGATCACCCCCTTGTTGATGCGGTCCAGCATCAGGGTGCCGGCATCGCCCCGGGTGTAGCCCTCGGGCAGCAGGGGCGCAATGATATCTGAGGTGATGCTGGTGGGCACGGTCTGGATGAGTCCCTCCAGAGTGGACAAACCGGCGGAGATCAGCCCCATGATCACGATCAGGCCGATGTATACGGGAAATTCTTCCACCACATAGGCCGGAATGATGCCGTCCATCTTGAGGGCTTCACCGCTGACCGTCAGGTCCGGAAAGCGCAGGCGCGCATACAAGCCGGCAACGATGACCAGAAAAAACAGGAACAACACAATGATGGCCGTGAGCAGATAGCGATTTACCTCCTTCTCTTCCTTGAGCAGCAGCGATTTGGTGATGATGTGCGGCTGGCACACCACGGCAATGCCCACCACCAGCGAGCAGACGACCGTCTCGAAATAGTCGCGAAAGAGGAAACTCTCGGGATTCGGGATGGCCACCAGCATGGGGTCGATCTGCTCCAACTGCTGCCAAAAGCCCTTTACGCCGGCGCTGAAGTGCGGATAGCCCGAACCCAGCAAAATGAAGGCCACGACGATCATCAGCACGGCCTGAATGGTATTGGTGTATACCATGGAGTTGGCCCCGCCAAACATCATATAGCCGAAGACGAAGGCCAGCAGGACGCCCAGCACCAGGATCTCATCGGCATTGAGGGCTTTGCTCAGCACCTTGGTCATGCCCACGGCGATGAGCACCAGGAAAGTAATGAGCAGCAGCGAAAGCACTCCAAAGAGCATAGCATAAACCGAACTGCCGTAGCGCTTGCCGATCCACTGGGCCATGGTCAGGGCCTTTACTTCGGTGCCCTGGCTGCGAAAGCGGTTGGTGAGGATCACCAGCGAGGCAAAGATTCCGATGGGCATGGCCACGCCAAAGGCCAGGATGCCACTCAGGCCGTACAGGGCAATGAAGCCCGGGTTGATGATAAAGGTGGCCGCGCTGGTTATGGAGGCGGCCAGCGAAAGGCCCACCATGGGCGGTGAGAAGGCTATGCTGCCCAGGGCGTAGTCCTCGATACCGGAGGCTTTGCGCGCCCCGCGAAAGACGAAGAACAGAATGAGCAGGGCATAGGCGCTGACCAGCACAACAGTGGCCCATACCATGGAAGAAGATGCCATACGTTCGATTTTCTCCAACTACCGCTGTCACAGAATACAGCAATTCGGAAAATACACAATTGCCTCCGGACCGGCCGCGAGGGCTCCGGCTTTTGAAGGACAGCAAAACAGGATGACCCAAGAGACGTCCCATGCGCATCTTCACCAGTAAAAAACTGATTATCAACTATTAATAAGTCTTTTGCTGCAACATGGCATCCGGCTGACTCACGGGGGTTAACCCGGAAAATTCACCAAAATTTCCGCCCAACGGGCTGATGAATCACAAAAATATGAAAATCAAACTATTACGAATGTGCTAGTCGCATTCATATGGTACCTATCCCACCCATCTTGGGCACACAAAATGTTGCAATGGTCAGGGTTGGCTATGACCTAAGTCATTGAAAATGAGCATTTTTTAAGCCCCCTATCGCCATTATTCACGGGTTCCCGTGAATAATCCGGGACAATCCGCATCTGCCAGTCCGTGGAACATCCCAGAACCCTTCGTCCGGATAAGGAAGGGCATCAACAGGCTCATCACCTGGCTTGGTCGACCAGTCAAATTTAAAATATAAAATTTTGACTATCAGTAATTTAATTAGATTTGATACGCGTTTTTACATTTTAGTCGATCGGTTAGAATTTACCATATATTAAGCGGGCGATTTGTTGGATAAATTAACTTGCATCGAAACTTTGGGCCAATAAATACCTAGATAATAGAATTTTATTCTATTCAAGCGAAAGAAACACTCACTTTGTTCCACAATCAAACTAAGACCTATGAGACTTTGCTTTACCCTGTTCTTCGTGCTGGGCATATCGCTGCCGGGCCTGCTGGCTCAGGGCAGCGTACTGACCGGCACGGTTACGGACGCCAATACGGGCGAGCCCATGGCCAGCGCCAATGTGCTCGTGCTCAACACCAATGAAGGAACCTTCACGGATGAAAACGGAGGGTACGAACTGATACTTACCGGCGGCGACACCTACGAGATCGTCGTTTCCTACACCGGTTACGGAACGGTCACCGAGACCATGACCTTGGCCCCGGACGAGCGCCGGGAGTTTGACGTACAGCTCTCTCCGGGCACCTCCTTCGACGAAGTAGTGGTTTCTTCTTCCCGCCGGCGGGAGAAGTTGGTGGAATCCCCGGCGACCATAGAGACCTTTTTCGCTGAAGACTTGCGCACCTTTGCCGGCAACCCCGGCGAGCTGCTGGCCCGCCAGAAAGGCATTGACTACATCCGGGCCGGCGTGGCGACACCGGGCATCAACATCCGGGGCTTCAACTCCAACTTCAACGCCAAGAACCTGCAAGTGACGGACGGCCGCTACTCCACCCTCATTGCTACCGGCCTGCCCTTCGGACCGCTCAACACCACCATCAAGGAGGACATCGAGCGCGTGGAGGTGGTGCTGGGCCCCAATTCCACCATGTACGGCCCCAATGCCCATAATGGTCTGCTCAACACCATTACCAAGGACCCGCGCACCTCGGCCGGTACCACCGTGGCACTTACGGCGGGCAACCAGAGTACCTTGTCCATGCGATTCCGCCATGCCCAGGTGCTCAGCGATAAGTTCGCCTTCAAGATCAGCGGCGAATACGCCCAAGCCGAAGAATTTGAATACATCGACTCGGTGTATATCGATCGGTTGGATGAAAATGGTAATCCCGGCATGGACGGCCAGCCGGAAGCCTATCGGGAGCTGGACCTGGATCGCGACGTTCGTTTTGTGCGCACGGAGGCAGCACTGTACTACAGTCCTACAAACCGCACCGACATCATCTTCAATTACGGGCGCAGCAACAGCAACTATCTGGCTCCTACCAATGTGGGCCGCAACCAGATCCAGGACTGGAATATCAACTATTACCAGGTGCGCCTGACGCATCCCAACTGGTATGTGCAGGCCAACCTCACCACAAGCCGCACCGACAGCACCTACTCGATCGATGAGCGCACCAAGCAATATTGGCGTGGCATCGACGCCGGCGTGGAGGACCCACGCGGCGCCTGGTCTTACCAGAGCGGAGCCCTTTTCCAGGATCGCTCCCGCCGTTGGTCGGCCGAGGCCCAGTACAATAACACCTTTGGCAACCTGGAGCTGATCACCGGTGTGCAGTATTTCCTGGACCAGGCCAACTCCCTGGGCACCTATCTGCTGGACGAGAATGAGGATGACTTTATTACGGTCAACCAGCTGGGCGGCTACGCGCACCTGCGCTACTACTTCGGCCGCAGCGGCTTCAGCGTGCTGGCTGCCGCCCGGGCCGACTGGCATGAGATCTACGATTTCAACTTCGTGCCCAAGTTCGGCCTGCTGTGGAACCGCAACAACCACAACCTGCGCCTCACCTACGGGCAGGGCATCGCCGCACCTACCATTCTCAACATGTTCGGCAACCTATTCAACGGCCTCATTCTTGGCAATGCCGAAGGCTTCACCCTGGCCGATGGAAGCATGGTGGAAAGACAAAGCGTAGAACGGCTGCAGACCATTGAAGCCGGTTACCGCGGACAGGTGATCAAAAATAAGCTGTTCATAGATGCCAATGCCTACTACAATTTCAGCAAGGATTTCCTAAGCCCCCTTCAGGTGCTGGGTGTAGCCACTGAGCGCGGCGATACGCCCATTGAGGAAGTACAGGATGGGTTCCCCGTACTGGGCGGTCTGGTTGCCTCCTACATCAACTTCGGGCAGTTTGATACCTACGGAGCCGATATTTCGGTGACCTACTACTTCACGCCCGAGTTCAGCGCTACCGGTATCTACTCCTATTTCGATACCAATATCGACACCGACAACATTGAGGAAAACGACTTCAATGGCGACGGGGAGGTGAACTTCCTGGATGTGCTGGTGAATGCGCCCACTCACAAGGCCTCGCTCAATCTGGCCTATCGCGGCAAGCTGTTCTTCGGCAACCTGTTTACCCGCTGGGTGCAGTCGTACAATTACTTCTCCAGCTTCCAGATCGCTTCCGAGACCCTGGTGCGCGACGACGGCACGCCCTTCCTCTACCGCGGAGTACCCATCGTAGAGAATGCCCGCTCGGCCGACGCCTTCAACTACGGCCCCCTGGGCGGCTTCGTCACCTTTGACATCTCAGCCGGCGTACGGGTGGACTCCTGGCTGACGGCTTCGTTCAACGTCACGAATCTGTTCAATACCGAAATGCGGGAGTTTACCGCCGCACCGCCCACGGGGCGCCTGTTCTCCGTGGAGTTGCGCTTCGATATTCCCGCGATCGCACCCAAGAAACGATAATCCGATAAATGGATATGGTTCCAGGAGGAATTCCCCAGCGTAACATACGACGGCGGAATTCCTTCTTTCTTTTCGCTTTGAGCCTAAATAAATAGCATGACCAAGCGAACGGCAAGGATCTTGTCCTGTGGCGCCTATGCGCCGGAGCGGGTACTCGACAATGCCTATTTCAACGAGCTGCTGGGCGAGGATGTGGACACCTGGCTGCGCGAGAACGTACACATCTACCGCCGCCATTGGTGTGGACCCGGTGAAAGCACGGCCGACCTCTGCGAGCAGGCCGCCCGGCAGGCGCTGGAGCGGGCCGGCCTGGACGCAGAAGCGCTGGACCTCATCGTGCTCTCCACCGATACACCGGAGTTCGTCTCCCCATCCACCGCTTCGGTGGTACAGCACCGCCTGGGAGCCCACCGGGCCGGCACCTTCGACATCAACACGGCCTGCGCCGGCTTCGTCACGGCCCTGGACATCGCATCCAAATACATCCAGGCCGATGAGCGCTACCGGCGGGTGCTGGTCATCGGCGGCTATGCCATGAGCAAATACCTCAACCTGGAAGACAAAAAGACCGTCACCCTCTTTGCCGACGGGGCCGGGGCCATGGTGGTGGAGGCTGCCGAGGCGGGCGATCGCGGCTTCCTGGCCAGCGAGCTCCTCTCCAGGGGCGAATACAACGAATGGATGGGCATCTACGGTGGCGGCACCCGCCATCCCATCAGCGAGGCCGTGGTGGCCGAAAAGGACCACCTGCTGAAATTCGTGAAAAAATTCCCCAAGGAGCTGAATCCCGAGATCTGGACCCGCATGA
Organism: uncultured Saprospiraceae bacterium; assembly: GCA_964595955.1. Classification (GTDB taxonomy): domain Bacteria; phylum Bacteroidota; class Bacteroidia; order Chitinophagales; family Saprospiraceae; genus JAJDFU01. The sequence goes on along the minus strand of CAZQSF010000031.1, from coordinate 28,596 downwards.
TCCGCAACCTCTGCGAGCGGCTGCAGGTGGAGCCAGATGAAGTGGATCACTTCTTCATCACCCAGATCAACATCAATGCCATCTGGGAAACCCTGGACCGCCTGGGCGTGTCCCGGGAGCGGGGCCACACCATCATGCAGGAGTACGGCTATACCGGCTCGGCTTGCATCCCCATGGCCTACAACCACGCCTGGGAGCAGGGCAAGCTGCGCGAAGGCGAGCTGGCCTTCTTTGTGGGCTCCGGCGGCGGCCTGTCGTTTGCCAGTGCGGCCTTTCGGTTGTAAATTGGATGGGTGACTGGCTGGTTGGGGAAGGAAGGAAAGTATGCTGACTGCGGATCGGGAAACCCCAAATCACCGAAACCCTGAAACACGGAAATCATGACCTACGGACAAGACTGGTGTGCCCGCTGGGCGGTGTATCAGCCAGGGGCCATTGCGGTAAAGGATCTGGAGACGGGGGAAGCGCTGAGCTACGCTGCCCTTCACCGCGCCGGCAACCGGCTGGCGGCCTGGTTGTTCGGCGACCTGGGCCTGCGCCCGGGCGACCGCCTGGCCGTGCTGAGCGAGAACAGCCTCGAATACATCGCCCTCTTCGTGGCGGCCCAGAGGTCGGGGCTAACCCTGGTGCCGCTCAACTACCGCATGGCGCCGCCCGAGCTCGACTATCTGCTGGGCGATTCGGAGCCGGCCATGCTGTGCTGGCAGGACCAGTTCGAGGCCGCCATCCGCCAATGCGAGCGACTGCCCGCCATTGGGCACCGCCTGCCCCTGCGGGAGGTGCGCGCCGTCGCCTTCGGGGAGGGCGAGGCCGAATTTCCCCTTCAGCCCGTGCCGGAAGACCATCCCGTCTTTATCCTCTACACCTCGGGTACGACGGGCTTTCCCAAGGGCGCGCTCTACTCCCACAAGATGCTCTTCTGGAACAGCGTGAATACCGCCCTCAGCCTGCTGCTCAACAGCGAGAGCCGCACCGTCACCTGCCTGCCGCCCTTCCACACCGGCGGCTGGAACGTGCTCACCACCCCCTTGCTGCACCGGGGCGGCTTCGTGGGGCTCATGCCACGGGTGGAGCCCGAGAAGCTGCTGCGCATGCTGGAGCAGGAACAGGCCACCATCTTTATGGGGGTGCCCACCGTGCTGCAGATGATGAGCGACAGCCCCTACTGGCCCGAAGCCGACCTCAGCAGCCTCATGTACGCCATCGTGGGCGGCGAGCCCATGCCCATCCCCCTCATCGAGACCTGGCACGCCAAGGGCATACCCGTGCGGCAGGGCTTCGGCATGACGGAGGTGGGCCCCAACCTCACCTCCCTGCACCAGCGCGATGCCGTGCGCAAGAAGGGGTCCATCGGGCGGCCCAACTTCTACGTGCAGACCCGCCTGGTGGATTCCAAAGGAGAGGAAGTGCCACCCGGCGAGGCCGGCGAGCTACTCTTTCGCGGGCCCATGGTCACGCCCGGCTACTGGCGCAACGAGGCCGCCACCCGCAAGACCATCGTGGACGGCTGGTTCCACTCCGGCGATATGGCCGTGCGCGACGAGGAGGGCTACCTCTTCATCGTGGATCGCATCAAGAACATGTTCATCTCTGGGGGCGAGAACGTGTACCCCGCCGAGGTGGAGCGCATGCTGCTGGAGCACCCCGCCGTGGCCCAGGCCGTGGTAGTGGGCGTGCCCGACCCCAAGTGGGGCGAGGTGGGCTATGCCTATGTGGTGGCCATGCCCGGCGAAACCCTGCCCGACCTCAAGGCCTATTGCAAGACCAAGATGGCCGCCTTCAAAGTGCCCAAATACTTCCAGCTGCTGGACGAGATCCCCGTCAGCGCCACCGGCAAGGTCCACCGCAAGGCGCTGGGCGATCAGGCAAAGGAGGAAGTGGGGAGAGACGGTTGATGCAGGCTTATACTGTTGAAGGCTATTTCTCTGAAAAAACGGCGGATACGCCCCGGGTATTGACTTTTTGTGCTATATAGTTTATCTTTAAAAAAATTAATCATCAATAGCATTGTTATGAAAATCTCCCCCCCCTCGGTTATGTGTTAGTGATTTTTTTGTTTATTGTTATTAAATCACCTTTTCTTTTTTCTCAATCGGTATTCGAAGGAGAAGTAATCACAAGACTCGAACGAGTTGAGAATTCGATGTTCGAACAAGGTCAATTCACATTTATTCCCTTTGATTTAGATGTCAAAAGGTTGAATGCTTACTTGAAAGAGCCAAGAGACAGCTTTCGATTTTTTCTCAGAGTAAGGGAATTTGATTTTGATATCGAACTTAAGGCAAAAGAAATAAGGAAAAGTCCAGTGGGGCCAAGCAATATTTACGTTGGCCAGATTCATGGAGAAGTGACGAGTAAAGTATTTGCCTATGTTTCCTCTAGTACAATGATTTTTCACATATGGTATGATGGACGAGCCTATACAATTCAAAGTCTCAATGTAACACTTAATGATTTTCATAATGAAGACCATTTTGTCTTATTTGCTTTACAAGAAGATGATATAGCTAAACAGGGTGAGCCTTTAAAGGCAATGATGGAAAGCGCAAGGTCGAATGGAAGGTCAGCGACCAATCAGACTGAGCCTTGTGATGATACAAATGATTGCTTTGGAGGTAGGGTAGAGGATTGTTGGGATGAAACTCCTCGTACGCTTGAGCTTGCGGCAGATACAGATTTTGAATTCTATCAAAAATATGGATCTGATGTGGATCAAGTACGCGCTCAAGTCTTTATAATGGTTACACAGGTGAGCGAGTTGTTTAAGCATTACTTCAATATGAACGTTGTTCTTGTAACAAATCAATTTGGGGAAACGGTAAATGTTAGGACTAGTACTGGAGGTGACTATCCTTACTCTGTTGGGGATATAACCAAACTTGTAAATGCTTTTCGAAGTGAATGGAACAAGAATTTTTCATGCACATATCGTGATATAGCGCATTTGTTTTCTGGTAAGGATTACGCACAAGTAGGGGTCTCCTCTGCTAAATCTGGTGTTGCTAATTTTTGCGATCCACAGCTTTTTGACTCTGACGCGAGGAATAGTTACGATGTCAGCACCCATGATGGTGGCCCAGTGCAAGGCAATTTTTTCCAAAATAGGCCTAGGACTGTTGCCCATGAGATTGTTCACAGTTTATCTAGTGAACCTGGCCATGCTGATAGAGATTGTCCAGCTGAGTGTGATGATTTCACGGAACCACGTTTTCTAATGTGCCAGGTTGGGGGTGGATATGGTCCTATTGTTCCAAACCAGAATGTGGTTATTTCGAAAAAATATCAGAGGTTAGTTTGGGATGAACTTAAAGATGCTACAAACTGTCTCACCCAAAGCGACCAAGACTTGGATTGTGGGAATTGTGTGATTAGTACTGATATCACAATTGATGACACCTCGCCTATAGTTGGTGCGTGCCAAGGAGGGGATGTGTCGAACGTGACCATTAATATATGCAATAGTTGTGAGCCAAGAGATTTTTCAAATATTCGATTGAGTTTTTTCGAGCAATTTGCAGAAATCCTCGAAATCGAACATCCTTCAATTTCAACGCAGCCGGAAATAATTACTGATGGAAATCTAAAGCGGTTGAGTTGGAATAACGTTTTTTTTGAAAGTGGAGAACGTAAAGAGATAAAGCTTAAATTTAAATTTGTTGAATTACCTGATTCGCCTTTTGGCAATAAATATGATGTTAACTTAAGAGTTACAGTAGAGGGGCGGGCTAAATTCGATGACAAAGGAATTTTCCCTGTAGATATTCCATCGCTCACCAACACCTCCATCTCTGCCGCCCCGGCCTCTATTCTGCCACCGGGAGGCAGTTGCGGTTCTTTAGATCCTTTATATGTTGAGATTAATGGAACCTTGGTCGTCGATGAAGATTACTGTTTCGGGCAGGATAACCTGCTTGTCATGGGCCCCAATGCCCGGATTGTCGTGCAAAATGGGAATACGCTTGAACTGAATGGGGTAGAAATGTACAGCTGTGAGGAGATGTGGGACCGGATACTTATCGAAGATGGCGGAGAACTGGTTGTCAACGGCAGTACCATTTCAGATGCAAAGACTGCCATTGAGGCAAGGCCTGGTTCTACATTGACGGCTACGTCCTCTTCTTTTTTCAACAACAAAATCGGGATCGTCTTTGGCTACGACTTTTTTCAGCCCTATCCACAATTCATCAACCACTTCTTACACGACCTGCAATTCACTTCCGATGGCAGCCTGAAAGCACCTTACAGCGGAGCTCGGCCGGAAGCCGGCATCAATGCGTTGTTCGGTTCGGTCACCCTATCTGGCGAAAACACCGTTTTTTCCGGGCTTCAGAGAGGCATTTCGATATGGGGGACTCACCTCGCTTTGTTTGGAGGGATTTCCTTCGAAGACTGTTCTATGGAGGGTATTTATTCCCAAGGAGGAGGAAATTGGTTGATTTCCATTGGGCAAAATGGCATAGCTCCTTCCTTCGTCGATTGTGGAACTGCCATTTCATCCCAAGGGAACAATGCAGTCATTCGAGACAATGAGGTGAGCCTTTCAAATACCGGAATTTACCTAAACGAAAATGCTGCTGTTCCTACCGCAATGTATCTTTACAGAAACCAAATCGAAAGTGGCCTCCCCATTCTCATTCAGGCTCCCAAGGGACATTCGCTGGGCGAAATCGTTGAAAACGAGATTGATGTTATTTCTTTTGAGAACAGTAGCTCTGCGTTCGCCGGCATTACCGTTCAACATCCCAACTTCGAAGCAGGCAAACTGAGCTGGTCCATCCAGGGCAACCAAATTGACGTAAGGGATGGGCGCTACGGAATGAATCTCACCGCCAGTGGATTGAGTATTCGCAATAATACCATCGACCTTCAGGAGGAGACTACCGGCCAGGTGGGTATCTATACGGCCGGAGGGAGTAACCATAGCCTGTCCTGCAATGATATATTCGCTGCCGGCAACTGCGAAGGCGGCACCCCTGGTGATGCTACGGCCATACGGGTGGACGGTACCTTCGGGAATGTCTTAAGCTGCAATCAGGTGGATGCCACCCGCTACGGCATCAACTTCTGGGGCATGAGCGACAATACCACCCTGCAGGGCAATACCATACAGGCCCACTGCAGCGGCCTGCTGCTCGGCAATCCCCTCAATGGCGACGGGAATGCCTTCATCTCCTCCCAGCCGCATCGGGGCAACATCTGGAATAGCCTGTACCAGGGGGCCGGTAGCTCGAATGGGACTGGGGCAAGACATCTGGCCACGACAGATGTAATTATTAGCTTTTCTGAGTTCGTAGTTGATGATAACCCCATGTCAGGTGGGAATCAAGTGTTTTTACCTTCTATTGAACTAGAGAGTGGTACAAATATACCTTGGTTTAATATTGATATCGATAATCAAAATCAACTTTTTCAATGTCAGCCGGCCAATACCTGCCCCGACGGAGTAGGTACACCCCCTGCAAACGAGCTATCTCTGCTCGACGAACGGATCATGCTGGATTCGCTCCTCACGGAAGGCTATGATGCCTCCCTGGGCTGGACGGCAGCGCGCCACCTCTACCAGCGCACGCAAACGGAAAGCTATACCCAGCCCGCGGATCAGGCCGGCATCCAATCCTTTCTGGCCGGCCAGCAGTTTTCTCTGGTCGATGAGTTGTATTCGGTTGGCCAGGGCATGCGTAGCTCCGGAGCGCTTACTGCTGCTGATTCCACCCGGCTCCGGACCTTGAACGGGCTGGTAAAGGAGCGCATGTATGAACTGGTGAGGCTGGACAGCCTGATGACGGTCGATTCGGTCAATTTCCAGCTCCACTTCGTCCAGAAAGGAACGGTGCTGGACGCCCTGGGGGCATTCACCGCCGAGCTGGACTCCCTGCATGAACAAGCCGAAACGATGCTGGTCCAGGACCTTGCAGCCGTCCGGACGACCCTGACCGGTCTGGGCGGTTCTGCGGTGTACGAGCAAAACGCACGCACGGTCAACAGCCTGCTGGCCGAAATGATGATGGTGGATTCGCTGACAGAGAGCGCCCGTACTACGCTGACCGCCATAGCCAATCAATGCCCGCTGGATGGGGGCGATGCCGTATTCCAGGCTCGGGCAATTTTGGAGCCAGCAATGTATAAAGATGCTATTAACTGCACTCCTGTGGAGTTGCGGGAGGATTCTAATTGGAAAGAAAGCTCATTAGATTCAAAGTTTGCAATATATCCAAACCCTGCTTCGGGCCCGGTAACTCTTTTATCAAATCACGGGTGCAAAACGGAATGTAATGGGAGGCTCTCCCTTTTTGATATTCATGGGTCGAAACTCGTAAGCTATTCGCTTGATCTGGCTATTCCTTCCCAGCAAATTGACTTAAGGGAATTACCTGCGGGGATGTACCTTTTCCAAATCACACAGGATGGACGACCCGTGTTCTTTGGTCGAATCATTTTGAAAAACTAAATCGATTGGAGGGGCTGTCAGGGGAATTTTCTGGCAGTTCCTTTTTCTCTTAGCTATGCGATTTTTTATCCTTCTTGCTTTTGTTTGTTTTAGTCTTTTAGGGAAGTCTCAGAGCCCTAGACAAGACTACATATGGTTGTTTGGGGATATTCCTCCGATACCTGAAAATCCACTCTTTGGCGGATCAACCATTAATTTTGCAGATAGTATTATTGCATACTATGATAACAGGATTCTGGATATTGAACGCACCAATGCATCTATTGCTTCTCCGTCTGGAATGCTGCAATTGTATTCAAATGGGTGCTTTATAGCCAATAAAGATCACGTGATTATCCAAGGTTCTAAAGTTAATCCTGGGAATTTATATGAGGAAAGCTGTGGCGAAAATGGAGAAAGCGGCTATAATATCCCACAAGGTATTTTAATGTTGCATCTACCCATGGACACCAATATGATTTATGCGTTCCATCAAAGGATAGAATTGTTTCCTAATGATTCCAGCTTTGAAATTTTTGTTGATAAACTCCTTATCTCAAAGACAATTATTGATAATGGTATAGCCTCTATAGATTTTATAAACGATACCCTTATTGAAGATACGTTGTTCTCTGGTTTGCTTACTGCTGTTCGGCATGCCAACAATGGGGATTGGTGGATCATACAGACTGAGCGAAATAATAATGGCTATTATAAGATGTTGTTCTCTGATACAGGTGTTGATACCATTTTACGCCAAAACATTGGAATGCCATCGGATCCAAATGGAAGTGGAAGCGGCCAAGCCGTTTTTTCGCCGGACGGCACGAAATATGCCCGGTACAATAAATTTGATGGGGTTTATCTCTTCGATTTCGATCGGGAAACTGGTCTGCTTAGTAATTTTGAGCATCTGGTCCCCTCGGATACGCTACTTTCCGGGGGGCTCGCCTTTTCTCCAAGTGGCCAATTTCTATATATCAGTTCTACTTGGTCGTTATACCAGTATGATCTTTGGGCAGATGACATTTCTGAATCACTTGTGCTAGTGGGTAAGTGGGATGGCTATCTCGAGGATGGTTTTTTTCCGGCTACTTTTTTTCAAATGCAGCTGGCACCCGACTGTCGAATTTACATGAGTAGTACAAGTAGTACCCGCCACCTGCACGTCATCAATCAGCCGGACCTGCCCGGTGCGGCCTGCGACTTCCGGCAGCATTCCTTCCCGCTGCCCACCTGGAATTTTACCACCATGCCCAACTTCCCCAACTTCCGCCTGGGCACCGGCTATGCGGTATGCGATACGGCCCTGCACGCCCAGGTGGTCACCTCGGTATCCCCGCAGCTGGTCCCCTCGCCTCGGGCCGGGGAGCTGCGCGCCTGGCCCAACCCCGCCACCGCGGCCCTCCACCTGGACTGGACCGGCACCGCAGCCGATGCGCTGCAAGTGTACGACCTGCTCGGCCGCCTGCACCTGCAGGAGAGCCTCCCGCCCGGCCTGCCGGAAACCCGGCTGGATGTATCCGGCTGGCCTGCCGGGCTATATGTGGTGCGCCTGCTGCGGCAGGGCCGGCCGGTAGCCCGCGTGAAGGTGCTGGTGGAGTAATACATATCCATCTTAAATGACGATCTTGGCGGTATGGAAAACGTACATCCCCTGACCTTCGACCTGCTGGCCGAAATGATGATGGTGGATTCGCTGACAGAGAGCGCCCGTACTACGCTGACAGGCATAGCCAATCAATGCCCGCTGGATGGGGGCGATGCCGTATTCCAGGCTCGGGCTATGCTGGAGCCCGCTCTGTATGCCGATGCCGAAAATTGTGTGCCGGTAGCAGAGCGAGAAGCACGTGTGCCAGAAAGCCGTCCGGCCAAGGAGGCCGGCATCTCAGTATGCCCGAATCCCTCTTCCGGCTGGCTGACGCTGCTTTCGGAGCAGGTTTGTACAGCCGACTGCATAGGGCAGCTATCTGTACTCGATTCGCGCGGTGCTGCAGTATTTAGCCTTCCCGTGGATCTCTCCCTTCGGACTCAGCAGATAGATCTTCGATCCTTTCCATCCGGGATCTACCTCGTACGGATCACCCAAAATGGAAGACCTTTATTTACAGATCAAATTGTATTTAACCACTAAAACCTACTAAAGGAGCTGTCATATATTCGATTGACAGCTCCTTTTTATTGCCGATCATGAGATCAATATTATTATTACTCATTTTATGTTGCAGTTTCACAGGTTTCTCACAGATGCCTAAGCAGGATTATGTGTGGTTATTTGGCGATCTTCCTGCAGATGGAAATCCATTGTTTGGAGGAAGCACGATTGACTTCAATGAATCCGTTATTGCAAATTATGAGAATAGGGTACTTGATTTAGAAAAGACCAGTACTTCTATTTCATCAATTGATGGTGAATTGGAAGTCTATTCCAATGGCTGCTTTATTGCTAATAAGTATCATCAAATCATCGATGGAAGCGAATTGAATCTTGGATTTCTATTTGAGGATTATTGTGGATCAGATCAAAAGGGGGCGTATAGAATTGCTCAAGGTATTCTTGGCCTACCTCAACCTGCCTTCCCTAATTTGCTTTATCTGTTTCATCAAAGAATTGAATTATTTCCTCAACCCCCTTCTTTTGATTTATTTGTAGATAGGCTTCAATTTTCTATGATCGATATTGAAAATGAATCGGGACAGGTTTTGGTGACTAATAAAGCAATAATTGAGGATACTTTGTTTTCTGGATTGCTCACCGCTGTTCGGCATGTCAATAATCAGGATTGGTGGATTATGCAGCCTGAACAGAATAACAATGGGTATTATCGGGTGTTATTCACTGACTCCGGTATAGATACCGTAATGCATCAAAATATTGGCCTGCCATCTAACCCCAGTGGAAGCGGAAGTGGGCAGGCAGCCTTCTCTCCGAACGGTACGAAATATGCCCGGTACAATAAGTTTGATGGGGTTTATCTATTCGATTTCGATCGGGAAACTGGTTTGCTGAGTAATTTTGAGCTTTTGGTACCCTCTGATACGCTACTTTCCGGGGGGCTCGCCTTTTCTCCAAGTGGCCAATTTCTATATATCAGTTCTACTTGGTCGTTATACCAGTATGATCTTTGGGCAGATGACATTTCTGAATCACTTGTGCTAGTGGGTAAGTGGGATGGCTATCTCGAGGATGGTTTTTTTCCGGCTACTTTTTTTCAAATGCAGCTGGCACCCGACTGTCGAATTTACATGAGTAGTACAAGTAGTACCCGCCACCTGCACGTCATCAATCAGCCGGACCTGCCCGGTGCGGCCTGCGACTTCCGGCAGCATTCCTTCCCGCTGCCCACCTGGAATTTTACCACCATGCCCAACTTCCCCAACTTCCGCCTGGGCACCGGCTATGCGGTATGCGATACGGCCCTGCACGCCCAGGTGGTCACCTCGGTATCCCCGCAGCTGGTCCCCTCGCCTCGGGCCGGGGAGCTGCGCGCCTGGCCCAACCCCGCCACCGCGGCCCTCCACCTGGACTGGACCGGCACCGCAGCCGATGCGCTGCAAGTGTACGACCTGCTCGGCCGCCTGCACCTGCAGGAGAGCCTCCCGCCCGGCCTGCCGGAAACCCGGCTGGATGTATCCGGCTGGCCTGCCGGGCTATATGTGGTGCGCCTGCTGCGGCAGGGCCGGCCGGTAGCCCGCGTGAAGGTGCTGGTGGAGTAATACATATCCATCTTAAATGACGATCTTGGCGGTATGGAAAACGTACATCCCCTGACCTTCGATTTCGGCACCGGCAAGACCGACGACTGGTTCACCGTGAACGATGCGGTGATGGGCGGGGTGTCCGTGGGTACGGTCACGTATACCGATGATGCCCTGGTGTTTGCCGGGGCGCTGTCTCGCGAGAACCGGGGCGGCTTCGCCAGCCTGCGCAGCCGGCCCCTGGGGCTGGATCTCTCCCCTTACCGAAGCGCACGCATCCGGTTCCGCACCGACGGACGGCCCTACGACTTCCGCCTCATCACCGACCAGCAGGTCAACTACAAAAAGCAGCTGGAAGCCCCGCCTGGCGAGTGGACGGAGGTTGCTTTTCCCCTCCCGGGCCTGCCTGGCTCCTGGCGCGGCCGGCCCATCGGAGATACCCTCAGCGCGGAGCGCCTGGGCGCGATCGAAAGCCTGGGCTTCATCCTCAGCGATAAGCTGGAGCCCCCCTTCCGGCTGGAGGTGGATTATGTGATGCTGGAGTAAGCGGTTTGGCCTCGCCTCATCCCGCTCAAAAATACTGTCCGAAGCCCAGTACCAGGCCGCGCTCACCTTGTTGGTACAGGTCGAAACCGTAGTCCAGCCGGATTATAGCATTGTGTGCCTTTTTGTAGACAAAGCGCACACCCGGCCCAACGAAATGCCGTATGTAATCGGGATTTACAAAGTCGTCGAGCGTACCTCCGGCGGTGCGCCAGGCACCGGCATCGGAGAACACTACCCCCTGCAGGGCGAAGAGCCGGCTGTCCCAGAGGGTATGGCGGTACTCCACGTTCAGCACCAGGGTGCCCGTGCCCCGGTCGATGCGATTGCCGGCTCCCCGGATGTTAATGCGGCTGTCCAGCACGAAAGGTGCGAATGGAGAGGTGACATTGGTGGACAGGCCGGTGCGCAGCCGCAGGGCGAGGTTGCCCCGCTTGCCGATGCGGTGGAAGTAGTGCAGGTCGTTGAGGAAGAGGTGAAACCAGCTGCCGTCATCCAGGTTGCGGACGCTTTCCAGCATGGTGACATTCAGCAGGCCCTGGAGATAGAAAAAGTGATAGTTGAGCCGGTCGTAGCGATGAAGGGCCTTGCCCAGCACTTTGGGCAGGCGAAGCCCATCCGGACCGGGAGGATCAGCCAGCTCCTGTTCCGGGGTTTTGGCGTAGTTTTCAATAAAATAGACGCCGCCCAGCTCCAGGGTATGGCCCAGGCTGAACTCGTAGGAGGTACCCAGCTCAAAGCTGAGGTTGGTGTAATCGTACCATACGCCCCCTTCCGGAAAGAAGAACGGCTCGGTAGAGGCATAGCGGTGGATACCGCCCGATAGCCCCCAGCGGCTGCCAAAGAGATAGGGTTGCCGGAAGAAAAGCTGATAGTTGTTGCGCCCGTCAATATTCCGGTAGGCGGCTGCCAGGTTCATGCCCCGCCCCAGAAAGTTGATCTCGTTGGCACCGATCTCGAACCACACATTGCCTTCCACCCCGCCCAATGAAAGCATGGGGAAGAGCGTCCAGGCCTCTTCCAGTTCGAAGATGAGGATGGCCTGCTGGCCCGCCAGCGTATCGAGCCGGTATCGGGCATCGGCTATGCTGAAGAGGTTGCGCAGGCGCTGGGCATCGGCTTGTGCCAGGACGGGCGAAAACGGTTCCCCGGCTTCCGATTGCAGAAAGCGCAGCAAATAATCGGTCTGGTGGCGCTGATCCCCTTCAAAGCGGATGTCGGAAAGCACAAGGGGTTGCCCCCAACTCAGGGAGCAACTCCACAGCATAAGTCCGAGTGTAATCCAAGCTCTCATACCGGATCTTCAGGAGGCAGCAGCTACAGATTGAAGCGCACGCCCAGGTTGTAGGTGGCCGCCCGGCCCATGTTTTCTACCAGGAAAGCATTGGTGAAGTAGGTGTAGGACGCCTCCAGCTCGAAATTGGGCGTAAACTGGTACTTGCCACCCAACCCGGCCTGAAAAAAATAGTCGAACTCTTCCTGCCAGAAAGGCGAATAGTTGGTGATGCCGTACAAGGTGGCCTTGGGCGTGGGAAAATAGCTGAATATGAGGATCACCGGCGTAGACAAGCGATTGATCCGGCCTTGGTCGCGGCGGCCGATGTCTTCGAGCAGCACGTCCAATTCGGTGAAGAGGGAGAATTTGTTCCCGATGGGGAAGTCGTTGAAGATCTGGGTCCACCAGGTGGGGCCGTCCCAGTCGATGAAGCGCTGCTCGCCCTGCCGGCCGGCCAGATCATTGCCGATGGGAAACCAGAACGCACTTTGGATGGAGAAGTTGGTCCAGCGGGGCACGGGAGCGTAGCGGATCTTGGGGCCTATGGTGGTGAGCCCGTGCCGGGTGGGGTTGGGGAATACCCGGAAGGGCGAATCCGTATCCGCGCCGTAGCGCACCAGGCGATAGCGCAGATCAAAGCCAATATTCACACGGTGGCTCAGGCCGTAGAGAAAGCTGGTGATGTTGGTGAAAAAAGTGGCCCGTTCCTCAAACTCGCCCATGCCGTCGCGGGTGCGTTGGGTGTAGAGGTTGTTGAAGATCTTGGTCTCTGTCGTGCCCTTGGGAATGGTCGACGACACCACATAGCGGGCGGCATTGTTGGCATTCACGGGGCCGTCCAGGCCGGCCATGGTGCCGTTGAGAGCCCAGTCGTAGGTATAGTACCCCAGGCTGTAATCTTCGGGAATGGGCTGGTCGCGATAGCGATTGATGTACTCCCGGGCAGCCTGCTGGCCTCCGCCGAAGTCGGAAGCATACCAGTTGAATATCTGCGATAGGGAAGCCATGCGCTTGTCGTCATCCAGGCGGATGAAATCCGGATGGTTCAGGGCCAGGCGGGTTTGCCGATCCAGTTGTTCGTCCAGCATTTCCGGGCGGTACGCTTCAGGTATGATGGGCGGACAGCCTTTGGCTCCGCATACCAGAACGAAGTGCAGGCGGGCATCGGCGAAGGGGCGCAACAGGTAGTTCTTTTCCAGCTCGTTTAGGGTGACCGACCGGCCGGCTACCCGGTGGCGTTTGCGGTCGAAAAAGCCGGCTACGTCCTGTACCGAGGCGATGGGGTAGGCGTCGAGTACGCCCTTGATGACCAGCAGGTTGTAGGCGTTGATGTAGAAGGCTTTGCGCTCGGACTCCGACCAGTCGCCCGGATCCAGGCGTGCTACCTGGTCCAGGAGTTCGTCGAAGGATTCGCTGTTTTGCACAGCCCCGTAGTCGATGAGGCCATACCGGACGTATTGCTTCAGGAAGGCATCCGTCTGGTCAAAAAACGATTCCTGAGCGCGCATGCTGCTGAGGGCGGCCAGGGTCAGGATGGCAAATAACACATAGGATTTAATGATGGGTGTTTTGGTCTGAAAGACTGATCTTTTTACGCTTTCCAGCCGGATCAGTTTTATTTTGTCGATCAAAGAATGGGGCGGTTGTCTCGACCAGGACAAGTTGGTGGGTTTGTTTTGCCCAACCGAAGACAGTTGTTCTAAAAATGATACCAGGGATGCAGGGCAAGGAAAAGGTTGGAAGCATTCCGTTAGTCCGGGTTCGCTCCCGCCAAGCCTGGCGGTCCTGGCTGGAGGTAAACCACCGGCAGGAAACGAGCGTATGGCTGGTGCTATATAAAAAAGGCAGCGGCCAACCTACGCTGACCTATGACGAAGCCGTAGAGGAAGCCCTCTGTTTCGGTTGGGTAGACAGCCAAATGTGGCCGTGGAGGTATCGGCTTGGCTTTTCTTGAGGGGATCTGACTCTCTGACTGATAGGCTTTCAGAAGCGGCTGGTTTACGGTATTTTACCGAAGAGGGAAGGAGCCTCGGGACGGCCTATTCCCCAAAACTCATGTAGATGGCGGAACCATGTCTATAGAAACTCAAACCGAACGAGCGGGCATCCTGGCGGCCGGGCAAGCCGTGGCGACCACTCTGCGCGAAATGCGGGCCTATGCCCGGCCGGGCATGTCGGCCCGGGAACTTGACGAATACGGCCGGCAACTGCTGGACTCTTTCGGAGCGCGTTCAGCCCCCCGCAAAGACTACGGCTTTCCGGGGCATACCTGCATCAGCGTCAACCGGGAAGCCTGTCACGGCCTTCCTTCCCGGCACAAGATCCTGCAGGAGGGGGATCTGGTGAACATCGACGTATCGGCGGAACGGGATGGCTACTATGCCGACAACGGCGGCTCCTTCGTGCTGGGGCGCGATGTTCGGGGCTTGCAGCCATTGGTGGATGCCTCACGGGATATCCTCTACATGGCCATCCGGGCCATTCGCAGCCGGGTGCGCATTGCGGAGGTTGGCGGACTCATCGAAAAGGCGGCCCGCCAGCGCGGGTATGCCGTCATTAAGAACATCTGCGGGCACGGGATCGGCCGGCGGTTACACGAGGCGCCCAGGGAAATCCCCTGCTACCGCGACCGAAGCAATCGGGCCCGCTTTCGCCGGCAGTCGGTCATTGCCCTGGAGACCTTTATCTCTACCGGCGCACAGTACGTGCAGGAGATGCCCGACGGTTGGACCCTCGCCGCCCGCGACGGAAGCTATATAGCCCAGCACGAGCACACTCTTATCGTCACGGATGGCCACCCGATAATCGCTACGGAAATGAACGGGATCTGAAGCGGAGCCTGACGGCAGGCAACTCCTGCCTGCCTCACCAAGGTATTCGTGTAGGTCCTGGAGTGTTCGCTGGTTGAGCGGTTCTGGTATCCACGGGCCGGACGCTCTTCGGGCCGGAAAAAGTGCCATCGACCTACTCACCGGAAGACTTGGGGGCATCCGATGAGCAGGATTCCTTTATTTTGGGGTCAAGTGGTACTGCAGCTGTTATGATCCAGGCATTTGTCGAAAATCCGGTTCTCCTGCTTTTTGTCGTCATCGGCATCGGCTACGGCCTGGGCAGCATTCGCATTCGCGGCTCCAGCCTGGGCGTGGCGGCGGTGCTGTTCGTGGGGCTGTTGTTCGGCGGGCTGAGCCGGGAGCTGCACGTACCCGAGGAGATCATCTTTCTGGGGCTGGCCATGTTTGTGTACCTGATCGGGCTCAGCAGCGGGCCCAGCTTTTTCGCCACCTTCCAGCAGCGGGGCGCCCGCGATGTGGTCTTCGTGATCCTCATGCTCACGCTCTCGGCGGCGGCCATTGCGGGCATCCACTTATGGCTGGGCTTCCAGGCGGCGGCTACGGCCGGGGTCTTTGCCGGCAGCACCACCAACACCCCCGCCCTGGCCGGCCTGCTCGACGTGATCGGCGGAAGTAACCAGGGGGGCGACTACATCCGCCGCACGAGCGAATTGGCCGTGGTGGGCTACTCCTTATCCTATCCCATGGGGGTGCTGGGGGCCATGGCCGCCATAGCGGTCATGCAGCGGCTGCTGCGGGTGGATTACCAACAAGAGGAGCGCGAGCTCGGCAAGGACTACCCGGTCAAGCAACAGATCGAGAGCCGCACCCTGCGCATTACCCATCAGGCGATATGCGACACCCCCATTCGCGACCTCAAGGCCCGGCACGAATGGCCGGTGGTGTTCGGGCGGATGCAGCGGGGCGAGGCGATGCGCCTCACCAACTGGGATACGGCCTTCCGGCCCGGCGATCTGGTTGCCGTAGTGGGCGATGCCCGGGAGCTGGATCGCGTGGGGGCCGAGCTGGGCGAGTACGTGTCGACCGACCTGACGGCCGACCGCACCGAATACGACATCCGCAAGATCTTCGTCTCCAATCCCCGGGTGGCCGGGCAGAAGCTGGCCGCGCTCAACCTGCAGGCCCGCTTTGCGGCGGTGGTCACCCGCGTGATCCGGGGCGATATGGACCTGCTGGCCAGCCCCGATACCGTGCTGGAACTGGGCGATCGGGTGGTGTTCGTGGCCCGCCGCCGCGACATTCCCCGCCTGGCCGACCTCTTCGGCGATAGCTACGACGCCCTCAGCCGCATCAATCTGTTGAGCTTCAGCCTGGGCATGGGGCTGGGTTTGCTGCTGGGTATGATCACCTTCCAGCTGCCGGGCGGGGTGTCCTTTCAGCTGGGCTATGCCGGCGGCCCCCTGCTGGTAGCGCTCACCCTGGGCGCCCTGCGGCGCACCGGCCCCGTCGTGTGGACGCTGCCCTACGGCGCCAACCTCACCCTGCAGCAGATCGCCCTCAGTCTCATGCTGGCCGGCATCGGCATCAATTCCGGGCACACCTTCATCAACACCATCGCCCAGGGCGAGGGCGGCTATCTCTTCCTGGCCGGCACGCTCATCAGCCTGTTCACGGCCCTGGTCACCCTCTGGATCGGGTACAAGCTGCTGCGCATCCCCTTCAGCTTCCTCATCGGCATGATCAGCAACCAGCCCGCCGTGCTCGACTACGCCACCACCCGGGCCGGCAACAAGCTGCCCCACATCGGCTACACCCTCATGCTGCCGGTGGC
The DNA here is from genome assembly GCA_964595955.1 of uncultured Saprospiraceae bacterium. GTDB lineage: Bacteria > Bacteroidota > Bacteroidia > Chitinophagales > Saprospiraceae > JAJDFU01. The sequence goes on along the minus strand of CAZQSF010000031.1, from coordinate 12,028 downwards.
CATCGTGATCAAGATCCTGTACGTACAGCTGCTGTTCTTGCTGCTGCGGTAGGGAGCAGCGTCTATTTCAGATAAACCCGATGAACGGGCCATTCATCCTCGTAGCCACCTTCCCATTTCTGGGTAGCCAATTCCGCTTCGGTTGCAAGGCAAGCATCCAGTTGCGACCTGATGGTTGCCTCATCCATACCTTGTCCGATGAAAACGATCTCGTTTTTCCGGTCTCCAAATCGTTCGTCCCAGCCTGCTTCAATCTGTTGTTGGTTCTCCACGAATGCCCCGTACTGAATTCGCTTTCCATAGGGCATACTGCACCACCAAACGCCTGCACTATCGGCTCTTAGTGAACCTCCAGCCTGACTCCATACCAATGCCTGCTCAGGGCGGGACGCCAACCAAAACAATCCTTTGCTGCGAATAATATAGTTGGGAAAGCGGTGCTGGATATAATGCCAGAAACGCCCGGGATCAAAGGGTTTTTTAGTGCGGTAGACAAAGGAGCCGATTCCGTATTCTTCGGTTTCGGGGGTGTGCCCGTCCTTGTTCAGTTCTTCGATCCAACCCGCACTCTGTTCGGCTTCTTCAAAATCGAATAGTCCCGTATGGAGAATCTCTTTGGGGTTGACCTTGCTAAAACTGGACTCGATAAGGCGAGCGGAAGGATTTAATTTGTGAATAGCCGCTTTTAAGATGCCCATGTGCTCTTCGGTCACCAGATCGGTCTTGTTGAGAATGATCACATTGGCGAACTCGATTTGGTCGGTGAGCAGGTTGACGATCGTACGGTAGTCGCCCTCGATATTGGTGAGATTCCTGTCCATCAGGGTTTCTGGGCTGCCAAAATCCTTGAAGAAATTGAAGGCATCCACTACAGTTACCATGGTGTCAATGTAGCTGAATCGCGATAAGTCAATACCGTTATCCTCATCCACAAAGGAGAAGGTTTGCGCCACGGGTACGGGTTCGCTGATACCCGTGCTTTCGATCAGCAGATAATCGAAGCGGTTTTCTTTGGCCAAGCGCTCTACTTCTACCATGAGATCTTCGCGCAGCGTACAGCAGATGCATCCGTTGCTCATTTCCACCAGTTTTTCTTCGGTGCGCGAAAGCGTGTTTTCCTGCTTGACCAGCTCGGCATCCACATTCACCTCGCTCATATCATTGACGATGACCGCCACTTTCAGCCCTTCTTTATTGTGGAGTATGTGGTTGAGCAAAGTAGTTTTTCCGGCCCCTAAAAAGCCACTCAGGACGGTTACGGGGAGTTTTTTTTGCATTGTCATCTTGTTAGAATTGTTTTACGAAAGTAATTTTTGAAATGACTTGCTGCTCCTGGAAAGGCTCATCCAAGTCGTTTATTCTGGCGTCATTGAATACAATGTAAACGAACGATAGAGGCTGATATTCCCAACTAAATCGAAGGTTCCAACGACCTTGTTTGTCGAAACTGTTGTACTGGTAAAAGGTAGATAACTGTATTCGTGGGTTGAGTGCAAACCGGGTTCCTACGGACACCAGATGGGTAATGAGATCAGCCTGATCGACTCCTAAACTTTCGAGTTCATTAAATTCGTAATCCACCGAAATCGCAGCGTACACAAAAGGGGCATAGCGCAGCCCTGCATTTATACTGGTACGCCTTCCATTGTAAAATCGCCCCCAATTTATGCTTCCCGATCCGGATAACTTGGCAGATTGATCGGTGTTGAAGTTGATCTGTTGCCGCGTGTAATAGTAATTGCCGGGAGCAATAGGAATCCCCAGAGGCGCGAAGTTGAAATTGATGGTTTGCCAGGTAGGGAAAATAGCGTATTGCAGAAAACTGCCATTGGTGAAAATGAGATAAATCGGAAAAAGGTAAATATTCCCTTGCTGAAAATTACCGGGATCAGAAGCATCGTGGTAATAATTAAAAAAGGCTCCCGGATCAAAGCGCCTTATCCAGGGTATATTCTTAGGCCGCCAAATAAAATAGCCCCCGGGGTTGTGCCAGATTACATTTTTTTGAAAGACGAAACCCATATCTGGCTGGTAGTCTTCAGACACAAAATTGGTGAGCCACCCGAGATAAAAGGTATTGGTGGCGTAGCCGGCGAATAGTCTTCCGGCAAGCCCTAAGGGATCATTGGTGTTATCCCTTGATCCCGACAGCATGTAGGAGATGGTTAGCTCATCCCTTGGGCGAATGAGGCCATCCAGGGTGAGGGTGGTGTTATGACTTCGCTCTACGCCCAATTCCCGAGATGCTTCGTCCAGCCGATGGGTAAGCATCAGACCGATGTTGTTTTCCTTACTGAAGTTGCGCAGATACCGCGCTACGGCAAAACTCGCAGCTGCCGAGTTATCGGTTTCTGCCTGATGGACATACATTCCGGCTATGGCTTGTTTTTCGGTACGGAGAGTATAACGTGCACCTGCATTAATACGAGCAGTTGCTGCGTTGAAACCTCCTCGCAAGCCAATCCTTCGACTAAAAAATGGAACTACGGAACGATTGCCGGCTCCGGCCCAGATACCGGAGTTTTCCAGAAAAAATTGTCTTCGCTCCGGAAAGAAAATGTTGAATCGCTCCAGGTTGTTGACAGCCCGGTCTACGTCTGCCTGTGCAAAATCGGTATTGAAGGTAAGGTCTAGCACGGACCGGGGATTGATCGCCCATTTAATATCTCCTCCAATTTTGGGCTGTTGATCAACTCTGGTCTCTGCCCCCTCCACCCGGCGATCATATTGGTACAGCGCATAAGGCTCTATCCGGATATTGGTACCTGGTTTGGGTAGTACCAAACCGGTGAGTTGAGCAGCATACGTCATCCGGTAGGGCGAAAAAGACTGCGGGATGGCAGGGAAAACCGTTTGCTCATAATCCCTGCGAGCTAACCGGGTAAAGGTAATTCCCCAACTTAGAGAATCACCTTTTTCGGATCTGTCATACCGAATGGATTTAAACGGGATCGCAAACTCTGCATAATAGCCCGAATCTGTTCTTGTGGTGCGCACTTTCCACAGAGCATTCCAGTCGTTATCCGTATTGCGGTCGTTGAAATTTTGAAGGTCTCTTTGGCTGCCATAGGGCGTTGTTTGGAAGGAAACGCAGTATTGTTTTAGGTTTTGCGGGTCCAGCTGTATGCCGAAGTTATCGTTTTCGCCCCAGGTAAAATCTCTGCGAAAGTCTTGCACGCGAACGCCCTTTTTACCCAGAGAATCTTGAGCAAATACACCGAAAAATAAATATTTATCATCATAGAGTATCTTTACAGAGGTTGGGTATTTATATTCTCCACCTTGTCGAGGTTCTGTCCGGAAAAAATGATTGATCGTTGCTTTTTCTTGCCAATCCGGTTCGTCCAATTTGCCGTCTACCGTGATTTTCCCCTTCGCTTTGGTAGCTTTCACGGTTGGGGGTACCGCCGGGGGTGGAAAGTTTTCGGCAGATTGCCCAACCGAGGTAAAGGAAATCATAGCTAATGATATGGCCATTATTAATCGCCTCATATTTTTCTTAGCCAATGAATGACATTCGCCAGATGCCGCTCCCCGTACAACTGTATGAATTGCTGGGTCTCAGGATGGCGTTTGTCTTCATAGACCTTCAGTCGTCTGGCCGCAAAATCTTTGGATAATTTGATTTTGCATTTGTTGACGATGCAGTTTTTCCACTCTTCAAATGTGTTGGGTATCATATCCACAGGATTTGAGATGCATTCGTGTCGATTCGGAGCAAGAGCCTACGCTCCCCCTTTTCCTCGACGGGGGGGCTGCGATGAAGAATGGGGGTCGCCTCCGGATATAAAGCACCTTTCAGAATGACAACATCCCCGGTTTGGGCTTGCTGTATCTGAGATTCCTCCTGAACGATATCCGTATTGGGGCCTTCGGCAAGATAGGCCTCCCTGTCTACCACTGTATCGGGTAGCCAAAGGGTACCCGGCCCAACATAGGTACACAGCATCCGAAGATCGTTGATGTCCGTATGAAAACGGCGGCACATATTCGTACTGACAGTAGCCAGCAAAAGCCGAAAGGAGGAGGCCCGGGTAGTCGTTTCGAATAGGGCTAAAAGTTTAGAGACATCGTCGAGTAGTGCGGAGCATTGGGATAAATGGCTACTGAAATAGGCAGTCAGTTCGGGCAAAATTTCTTCTACGGTTCCGCTCGCCCGGCATTCTATCGTTTTTCCCGCCGCCCCGGCGAGCTCCTGCTCCAAAGGATGGATGCTGCGCTTGAAAATCGCAATATTCTTGGATGGCAAATGAATATCTTTTAATACGTTGCCATCAAAGCCTATTGCGGCATTCTCGTACGTTTGTTTTGACTCTATCATTGGTGTGGTTTGTGATTTTTGATTTGAACCGTGAATACGCGTTAAAAAACAGCTTACGCTTTTTTGTTTTTGACGGTATTATTCTTCCCTGGCATTCCTCAGGATGTAATAAAACTCGTTGGGGTCATCGCGATTCAAGTGCAGGGTCCCTCTAAATTTTTTGAAGTCATCTACTTTGTAGCGCTTTCGCTTTTTCTGCAGGTACATGCTCATCACCGAAGCAGGGCTTGCTTTGCCGCAGAAAAAACAGGAAGCATAGGGATTGTAGGATAGCGACAATAGCTCGCCTTCCTCATCAAAAGGGATAACATAGCCCTCGATAGCAACCTCCTTGCCGTCGAGGGCCTTGACGGCCCTGGGGAATACCGGCGCGTAGATTTCCATATCCAGTTCGCTGAAATAGCGCAGCTTATACTCGATATCCATCAGGACTGCCCAGCTAACATCGATCGGTTCGGTTTGCGGTTTTCCTGTCTGTTGGACACTAACGGACTGTGCCCGGGCTTGTAGCTCCTCTTCTGCAGGGACCCAGGTTCGCAACTGCTCATCCCAGCGATACAAGTAATCGGTAACCTGATCGTTTTCAACCGGCACTTCCTCTGGTTCGGATTGTTCTATTTCGCCTTTTGCGGGGATGGAATTGTCGGTTGCCCTGGCTTGTCCAAACCCGAGGTGCTCGGCGATTTCTTCCCTGGTTAGTACAGCGGTAAACAAAATAGCTGCTAGTAGTATGGCAAGCTTCGTTTTCATCACAGTTAATTTTCAGCCAGAACAGCTGCTATATCCATCCGCATGGCCTGCCAGGCCGGCAGCAGCGCTGCCACCACCCCAAGCAGGATGGTTAGCAGAAACAGCCACACCTCACTCACAACCCACTCGCTGCTGAAATGGAAGTTGAAATCCCCCTCGGCCTGCCGATTGATCAGGTACAGACCGGCACGGCTCAGCAGCCAGCCCAGCAAATAGCCGACTATCGCCAGCAAAAAGCCCTCCAAGACCAGCAGCCCAAACAATTGCCAGGGGCGGTACCCTACCGTGCGCATGAGGGCCAACTCGTATTTGCGTTCCCGCAGGCGGTTGTACAGGACAAAAAATATGCTGAAGCCCGCCATGACCATAATGCCGCCGGCAATCAGTCTAAGGGTTGTAGCGCCTAGGCCCAGCATGTAGAACAGCCGGTTGATCTCTAAGGCCGGCAAAACAGCCTGCATGTTGGTCTGTTCATTGATGATGCGGGGCATATTCAGCGCCGCCATCCGGCTTTTGTAATTCAGTAAAAGCGCAGTGATCTCCCGGCTGTCAGCTGTCATGACGGTTGCTGAATGGTCATTTTCGTGCTCGTGTTCGCCCTTGTGATCATGGCCTTCCTCGTGATCGTGCTCATTATGGTTTTCATGTGCATGACTGTGATCATCCCCATGGTCGTGCTCACCATGGTGATCATGACCTTCCTCCTGCTCGTGATCGACCTCGGCATCGGGGTGCGCATGCACTTGCCAAACGCTCTCGAGATTGGTCAGCACCAGATTATCCAATACCGTATAGGTGGACTCCAAAATACCCACTACGGTATATGGATGCTCTTCGTGTACATGACCATCCTTTACTTCGCCATGGGTTCCCAAAAAAGTGTCCCCCACCTTTAATCCGGTTTTTCCGGCGACTGCCGCCCCCAGGGTTGCTTCCATGTTGCCTGCGAAAACTCGCCCTTCCTGGAGCCGGGCATTGTATTTTTTCAGGTAGTTCGTGCTGGTACCTAGTATGCGATACCCCCGGTACGAATCCCCGTAAGACAATGGGATGGCTTCCTGCACCATGGGGGCATCCATGAGTTTACGGGCATCGGCCAATGAAATATTTCCGGTCGGCGCATCCAGGTGGTACACAGCCGATAACACCAACTGTAAAGGGCTGCCCTTGGCCCCCACCACCAGGTCGATATCTTGCAAATCCCGCGCAAACTTCTGCTCCAACTGGTGCTGAATCAATAGCAACAGCGAAATGATGCCTACGCCAAAGAGCAGTAAGCTGACACATAGTGCGGTATTCAGGGGTTTGTGTACCAAGTTTTTCCAGGCAATTTTCCCAAGCATTCTTCTGCATTTTAATCAACGACCGCGTTCAGGTCTACCCAGTCGCTGATTTCAGTGCGCAGGCGATCATCGTGCGTGACGATGATGAGGGCTGCCTCCTGAGCTGCCGCCTCCTCCAACAGCAGGTCGATCACCAGCCTGCAGTTTTTATTGTCGAGGGCGCTGGTGGGTTCATCAGCCAATAGGAGTTTCGGTCTGTTCATGACTGCCCTGGCAATGGAGGCCCGCTGCTGCTGGCCCACACTCAGCTGGTGAGGACGACGATCCAATACATCGTGGATACCAAAACGTTGAGCAATAGCCCTTGCCTTGCTTTGGCTCTCCGCATAGGGCGAAAGCAGCAGGTTGTCCAGCACGGACAGCGATTCGATAAAGTAATTCTGCTGGTATACCATACCGATGTACCGACCCCGGAATCCATCCATTTTTGGAGAAGAAAAAGCCGAAATGGTCTCTCCGTTCAGGACAACCTGGCCGGACGTGGGCCGACGCAGTCCTGCCAGTACCTGCAGCAAGGTGGTTTTACCACAGCCCGATTCGCCAACGACTAACAAGGCATGGCCAGCCTCCACAGTCATATCGGGAAAGGAAATGGGCACCGATGCGGGATACCGGTAGGTCAGGTTGCTGGTCAGGATCATTCGCGTACGGGTTTAGTCCGCCACCTCAATTTTGCATTTTTGGCAATGGCGATAGTTTTTAAGGTGGGCGATAACCAGTACGATAGAACCGGCATACATGAACCATTTGCCGTAGGCCAACTCCAGCGGCTCGGCTAAGAGCCCGAACGCGAATACCCCCCAAGCTGCCCATAGCACCCATTTGAGGGTGGCATGGGTCGTATGCCGGGCAGAATACCACACCGCCAAAAGACCTAAGACCAGAAAAACATAGTCCAGGATCGCCCACAAGCCATGGCCATGAGCATGCTCGCCCACCGTGCCGGCCAAAGCGGGTTTGGCCGCAAAAAAAAGTGGGGTCAGCGTGCAGTGCACGGCACACAACCCACTGGCTGCCGCTCCCAGCCAGTCGGAATATTCTATTTTATTCATTCGAATCATGGGGAATTTTTTGGGTGAACCGATCGAACATCTTTTCAAAAGCCTTCTTTTGCAATCCCCGGCCGATAAAGACCAGTTTGCTTTCTCTTACTTTTCCGGGCGCCCAGGGAGAGCCGTCGGCAAGCACACAATTCGTCCGGACCGATTGCAGAATGACCCGGTTGGGGTAATCGCGCACGTTCAGCACCCCTTTGATGCGATACACCTGGTCCCGATAAAAAGTAACCAGCCGGTACAGTTGAAGGGAGAAATGATCGTCCAGAACAAAAGGCTGTTCGAAGGAAAGCGTAAAGGTATTGACCTTGTGCCGGCTTCCATCGGCTGAGATGCTGGTCTGTGCTGGTTGGTTGCACATAGCCGCCAGCCTCTTTTCAAAAGACATCACATCCGTCGTTCTAGCCTGTAGAAGTTGAGCGATTGGAAAACGGCCGTTTTTCCCGCTAAGAATGAACGCATCAGGGTTGATGGCCTGCATTCGCTCTGCCAATTCGGACAGATAGCTGCTGCTGACGGTATCGGCTTTGTTGAGTAAGATCAGGTCGGCCATTGCGATCTGGCGCAGGGCTTCCTCCGTTTCTTCCAGCCAATCTTCGACCAGACCTGCATCGGCTACGCAGATCACCTGCTCCAGTTCAAAAAAACGCCCGACCATAGGATCTGCTAAAAAGACCTGCACAATAGAACTCGGATCGGCTACTCCGGTCGTCTCGATGACCAAGCGGTCCAACTCGTCCTGTTTGGCACTGACCATTTCCAGCGCATCGAGCAGCCCGTCGGCTAAAGAGCAGCACAGGCAACCTGCTGTGAGTTCCACTACTTCGTCCACCCCGGGTTCTACCAAGGCGCCGTCTACATTCGTCTGGCCCACCTCATTTTCAATGACCAGTATCCTTTCGGTTGCTTGTTCGCGAATGAGATGATTGAGGACGGTCGTCTTTCCCGATCCTAAAAAGCCGGTGAGTAGGGTTACGGGGAGTTTTTTGCTTACCGAATTTACTTGCATGTGTGCATTGAGCTTAAAAAATCACCTCCCCATGAGTGCTCGGTTTGCCATAGCACCGGCTCTATTTCCATTTGCCATCTGAACGATTCAAGATTATTCATTAGCTCTTTTGTAGGCCACCACCAAAAACCGCGCTTCCTTATTCCCTGTGTTTTCCAACGCATGCTTACATGCCTCGTGCCAGTGTGCATCTCCTGTTTGAAACGACTTTTCCCCCTTTCCTTCCCTATTCGACTCGTACCGGATCCGATAGTCGGTGAGCGAATAAATGACGCGATTGATGCCAGAGTGCATCGGTATGTTCTCGCCCGGAGGAAGAGTTACCTCTGTGATTCGAAATGCTTCATTTTCGAAGCCTTGATTGGCGAAATCAGGAGCAACGGTGGTCACGTCGTTTTCCAACGTATTTTCAGAACAATCGGGCAACTCGGCCTTCTTTTTTACGAATGCCAGCCACTGGGCAGTCGAGTTCCCGTTATTCCTGGCGGAATGCTGACCGGCTTCGTGAACGTGAATATCTCCCTTATTCCAGGACTTGACCCCTTCCGCTTTCCCTTGCTCTTCCCACTCAATGGAATAATCAGTTAGCGAATAAATAACTCTTTCTTCTCCCTGATGCGAGGCAAGGGCCTCCCCGGGCGCAAGGGTGACTTTTACCACTTTGGCGTAATCGTTTTCAAAGACAACTTCCGGCACCACCTCTTTGGCGGTAGATGCTTCGGTGCGGGTTGATTCAGCATTCTTTTCCCCCTGATTTCCGCAGGCGGTACATAGAAGAGCCAACATGGCTAGGGAAGTGATTGCAATGTTTTTCATTTCACATAAATTTTGATGCTTCGTAGATTTTCCTTTTGGGTCGCCATTCCAATCAACTTTGAATGGATACGATTAATACGAAAAAAGTTAACCATAGAGTCACCGTATATCGAACGGCTTTATTCATGGCCCTAAAGTTTTATTGTAGTGTAAAAACTGCTCTTTATCTACTTTCACCTCATTCCAGGTGTCCAATACCATCGTGCGTATTTGTTTGTCAATCAAACTCTGGATCTGATCCCGGTAATGCTGGTAATGGTCATAGTGGCTTTTAGAAATCGCATTTAACTGATTTTGAAAGAAAGCTATTGGGTTAAACCAATAGGTAGATCGAACAAGCTCGTTCTTTGTCTGGTTATCGGCTTCAATAACCCCAATACTTGACTTTTTCAACTCATTGGCCAGTGCAGAGCCTGACCTGTTCATCGCCAGATTCCGTTTGGTGCTGTCTCTGGCCACCGGGCTGTCCACAATTTCAGGGAACAAAGCATCGAGCTGGGCCTGTATCACACTATCCGGTTGGTTAAAAAGCTTTTCCTGTTCATCCCGGGTGGCATCGATGAATTCCGTCATCAGGTTGGCGGGTTTCTTTATACTGACCCATTGATGTACGAGCCCCGGAATCAGGAATACGAACACCAGCCACACCCCTGCCATGTTCAGGGCATTGCCCATAATGCTTTTTCCACTTCGTATGATGAAGTAGAAAATCACGGACCAAAAAAGCAGATAGAAGCTGCTGAAAAGAAGCATCCGGCCAAAGGCAGCAGGTGCCGAAGAAAATACCGGAGTGAGGAATGCACCATACACCAGCAGGGCTGCGATCGCCACAAAGAGCAACGCCACGTAGAAGGCTACTCTTGACAATAGCCAGGTGTTTTGGGAAATCGCCTGTACTTCAATGAGCGGTAGGAAGCCTTGTTCGGCTTCCGCGCTCCTCAGGTTGTAGAGCAGGATCAGCAGAAGCAGTGGAAGAAGAAAAAGCAATGCAAAGGCAAAGTCCAGCGTGCCGGTTTGCAGGCGCTCGGGATTAGCGATCTCCTGGGTCATATCGGAGTCGTAGGGGCTTGCCCAAAAGGTAACCCGCTTGTAAAAGCCGTATTGCTCCGCCTGCCCGATGCTGTACACCAGGGCGGGGGAAGGGGCTTTGAAGTGGTAGATCCCGTTATACCAGATCGCCCAGAAAGGAGTGGTAAGGTCGATCCATGGACGGTCCTCCGGCCCTTTTTTCCCTTCGTCAAAATAGGAAATATACGTCTGCCTTTCCTCCGCTGCCTGGGTTTTTATGACGTCAATCGTTGCAGTTTGCTCGTGGTATAGGCTTGCCCCATGGTGAAGGCCATAGGCCGCTGCCACCAAAAAAAGCAGCAGGGCAACTACTTTGAACGGATTGCGGCTGAAATGTTTCCATTCGAATAAGAATATGTCCAGTATGCTCATATTACCTGTATTCTTTTCGTTCCCCAAACCAAAAGAACGGCCGCGAAAACCGTCCAGCAGGCCAGGAGTATCAGGTCCGCCAGATAATTCGGGAATACCGATGCCAGGGCCGTGGGCTGATATGCAAAATCCGGAACCGACTTAAAAAAAGCATTATCCGCTTTCCAGCTCCAGTCGCCCGTCTTTGAGCCGCCATAGGCGTGTTTATCATTGAGCATTTTGATGAAATCCCTGCGGTAGCTTTCTACCTGCAGCAAGAACTCCTGATGATGCAGGTTATCGCTACCCGAAAACCCCATACTCGCATTTTGGAGGGAAATGAACGGGTCGATGATGCCCGCCATCTGGTAGCTTTGCTTTTGCCGGGCCAAGACGTTTCGCAAATGGCCAAAATGCTTGTCCCATACTTTGTTGCCGTATTCTTCATCGGCCTGCATTCTGATGCCGTCAAAGTTGATTGGGAGTTGGGACAGGCTGTCTACTCCGTATTCTTTCAATATTTGGTCTTCCAGCTCCTTCCCGCGCTCATCGGCTGGGTTGTGACCATCTATCCCTTTAGAACGATCTTCCCGCATTGCCGTCTTAAATTCTTCCCGGCTGGGCAACTCGTGCCATTTCTCCACGGATGTCATGAAGATATTGGGCAAAAAAATCGTCCAGACGATCCAGATACCAAGCATGGCAGTAAGGGCCACGGTAGGGTTTTGCCAGCGGGCTGAAAAAAAGACGGTAAGACCACTCAAAATGAAATAGTACAAGGCATAAGACAGATAGAACAAAAGGGTTCGGCTGGTGATCTCGGCGCTGATACTCGGCAAATTAACGAGGGCATAGGTCAATACCGTCAAGCTCAAGAGCACCAGACCGTAAAGCCAGACGGAAATAGTCTTTGCCCATACGATGGAGGAGGGTTTTGCCCCTTGCAGCACGAGTGATTTGAGGCGGCCGCTTTGTTTCTCCTTACTCACGCTGTGAAATGCCAAAAAAACCAGTACCAGCGGGAGAATATATTGCAGCAGCAGCGAACTCTTCAGCTTTCCAAATTTGGATACGGACTGCATTTGTGAGGCTTCCGAGTGGACCATCTCATTCTGCACATGTCCTTCAACGCGAAGCACGTTACCCGTTACACTTCGCACACCTTCATCCAGGCTGCTCAGCACATTGGAAGGTTTGAACACATAGGTGCCGTAGTGTGCAGCGCCGTGAGGGTTCATCGCGTCTATGCTTTCCCATTGCGCCCGAAGATGTTCTTTGGCAGCAGCATACTGCTCCGCTTGGCTATTGGTTTGAA
>CAZQSF010000030.1:0-38449 GCA_964595955.1 uncultured Saprospiraceae bacterium | reverse complement strand
TTGTACCCATTTTTTATGCCTTTCAGGCACCTTTTCTTGCATAATCCGGGTTAGACCTGTAGCTGAAATTCCCGAAGGATATGAGGCTGGTGATGAAATTATAGAACCCGACCTCTAACCCGGAGATCCCGAATGTCAGCAGTTATGCTTCTCCCCCGCCAGCACGTTCTGAACAATTAGTCGTTGGTCAAAAGGTGTTAAGCAAATTCTCCCCCGAACCAATGACTGTTCATGCTAATAACGGACTAGATTATATGTCGTATGGTACAAATGTAAAATTTGTGGGTGGGAGTCAACTTATTGAGCCGATATTTACTGAGGAGGTCTTGCCGGTGGGTACAGAACTCGACCTTTGGAAAGGACTGGTAAGGTGGTATAATGGGATCCTCTCAAGATCGCGTGACGATGTGACAGGACCAAAACTGGAATCCAAACCGGTCATTCAAATGGTGCGGTACTGGGTCCCGGTGAATATTAAAAGGATTCCGGCAGGTACGAAGCTGACGACAAGCACCTCAATCACACATGGATTCGATGCAGGCTTCACCTATTCCCTCTCCATAACAACAGGTGTCACGGTCTCTTCGGGCATTTTCAGTTTCAACCAACAAATGCAAGAGACCTTTGGATTCAGCTTTAATTACAACTACCAAACGACGGTCACAGAAACCAAGGAGGTATCAGCCCCTGGCGATAAAAACACGGTATTCGTAGTCTGGCAATTGGTCGAGGAATTCAGGGTGGTTAATGAAGAAGGCAAGCTGTTTACCGACCCTAACTATGATTTCAAGAGCATGCTCATCGCGACCATACCTACTGAGCTCATTGTAGAACAAGCGTATCAGTTCAGCGCCGGTAATTAATTGTAATACCACTATTTGATCTGAAAGTCAGTTTTTTCCAGGCCACCCTGAAAAACTCATGGTGTTCAGCCTCTGGAGTACTCGTTCGTGCGTTCACCTATTCACCCAACCAACCTACCCCCTACCTCAGGATCACCACCTTCCCGAATCCCTTTTCAAAAAAGCGATCGGCGGGCGTGGCGTAGTGCTCGTAGGCAGCCCCCGGGGGTGCTTCGATGAGCACCCGGTAGAGGTACACCCCGTTGGCGAGGCGGTCGCCGAAGGTGTCGGTGCCGTCCCAGGCCCCGTCGGTACGATGGGTGCCGATGCGCAGGGGGCCCAGTTCGGCCGGCCCCAACTCGCGCACCAGCCGCCCGGAGATGGTGAATACCTGGATGCGATAGTCGGCCGGCACCTCAAGGCCGGTGAGGGTGTACACAAAGCGGGTGGCCGTGGAAAAGGGATTGGGATACGGCAACACCCTGGAGAGCATGGGTCGGCGCTCCACGCGGAAGGTGATGCGGTAATCCGAATCGCCGGAGGCGTTGCCGCCGGCATCGCGGGCCTGTACCACCAGCCGGTATTCGCCGCTCTCGGGCAGTTCCGGCTGCAGGACGAGAAGGGCCTGGTTTTTCCCGCCGCCCCCGGCCGGCTGGAAAAGGGCATCGGCCAGGCCCAGCGAGCGGAGCTGCGTCTCCCCCGGGTAGCGCAGCAGCACCTGAAAGAGGGCGGTGTCGTTCAGCGGGCGGTAGGGGTTCTCGTCACGCAGCCGTATGGCGATCTCCGGCTGCGGCGATATCAGCTCCCCGTCCAGGATGCGCCGCCCGTCGAAGGTGACGTCCAGCAGGGGGTTGAGGCGATCGGGCAGTACGCGCAGGCTCGCCTGTATCCGGTTGTTGAGCAGGTCTCGCTCGGGCTGCCGGCCACCGGGATTGAGCTCGGCCACCCAATCCACCTTGCCGGTCAGCCCCAGGCTGGAAGCCTCCAGGCGCACCCGGGCCGTATCCCGGGCGGCCAGGGGCCGCAGCCGGACCGTATCCACCTGCCCGCTCAGGCGATGGACGATCCATACCGAATCGGCCGCCCCATCCGAGACGTTCTCCACTGCCAGTTCCCAGGCCAGGGGTGCCCCCTCCAGTACCGAATCGGCGGACAGGCGGTTGAGGCGCTGCGGAGCCCAGGCCAGCTCGGGCAGGCCTTCGTATGAGATACGCCAATGGGCCAGCTGAGGCGCCGTGCGCAGCAGCGTATCCCGCAGGTGGAGGCGAAAATGCAGAAAGGGGAAGCTATCGGCCGATACGCCTTCCAGGGAGGCGGGCAGTGCCTCCAGCAGGCCCGACCAGAGGAGTTGCTCGCTGCGATCGGCTCGCCTGCCGTAGAGCTCGAGCAGCACCGAGTCGGCCGCTTCCGCGTCCTGCAGCTTTGCCGAGACCGTTCCCCAGCGCCGGGCCGGGCCGGCCGGCACGCTCCGTATCCAGCCTTCATCCCAGGATCCGGGCAGGCTGAAGTTGCGGGTAATGATACCGTCCAGCGGGCCTGTGCCCTCCCTGGGCTCGAAGCCGGGATCGTCCTTTTTGTAGAAGAGGTAGTACGGCCGGTTGGCCACTGCCGGATCGGCCAGCTCCCGGATGAGGGTGGCGCCCTGCCGCTCCAGCAGGGCCACCAGATTGCCGTCGCCCAGCTTCGCGGAGTCGGCCAGCCAGCCCTCGGGATCGTAGTCCTGCGCGTCGTGCTGTACCGTGATCAGGATGACGTAGTGGCCGGCCGGCACGATGCTGTCCAGAAAGGCGATGGCGCGCAGGCGATCGTCCGTGCTGAGGGTGCGAAAGGGAAAGGCCCCGTAGTCCGAAGCCCAGAAGGGAATATCGCTGCCGTAGCTGCCGTCGTTGAGGCCGCTGCCCGGCTGGTTGATCCAGGGGTCCAGGGAGACAGGGTCGAGCACCGTGACCTGAATGCCGCCCCGGATGGGCTGATCCCAGGGGATGTAGCGGTAGGGCACGTTGTTGACCGACACCTCCGGCCGCACGTTGGGATAGGTGCCCTGTATGATGCGGATGTCCTTCAGGTCGTCCAGGAAAGCGAACTGGCCGGCAGCTGCATCCCAGCGGATATTGCCGAAGGCATTGGCTTGCAGTTGCCCGTAGTGCGACTGGTTCCAGCCGGGAAGAGCAGCGGGCCGGTACCAGAAGGAGGCCGTGCGCCAGGCCTGCTGTCCGCCGGGCGGCGGCGCGGGGCCTGCCCGCCAGTAGTACACCCCCTCGCCCGGCAGGCTTGCCCGCCAGCGGAGGAGCCCGCCCGCCTGGCTGAGGGTCGTCTCCCGCCGGAAGGGGCTGTCGAAAGCAGGCGTGGTATCCAGCTGCAAGCGGTAGGGCTGCTCCGGGGCGTTCGGATCAGCTGTGCCGGCGACGAGCTCCACTCCGGCTTCCCCCACGATCCCGAAATCGGGCGGGTAGAGCAGGCGCAGGTCGTTGTCGAAAAAGTAGAGCGACAGGCCCGGCTGGCCGTCCGGGCCGATGAGGCGATTGTTGGCTTCGGCCAGCGGCCCAGGGTATTCGGCCAGCTGATCGCCGGGATCCAGCTCCACCAGGATCCGGCTGTAGCCGGCCTCCTGGGCGGGTATGAGGGGCAGCGACAGGTTCCGTTCTTTGCTGGCGAAGGGCGCGGCCACCTGCCCGGCCCACAGCAGCACGTCCGAGCCGGAAGGGAAGCGGGCGCGCACCTGCAGGGGCAGGCTGTCGGGGCTGCCGCGCCCCAGGTTGTACAGCTGAAGCGCCAAGCGGAAGCTGTCGCGCGCCAGAGAGACGGGCGCGGGGTCGAAAGGCGGTTGAGCTGCTTCCAGCGTATAATCCGGCCCCTGGAATCCCTGCAGGACCAGGGCCGGGTCGCCGTGCAGGCTGTACTGCTGGGTGAGTTCGTGCATGCCCAGCAGGCCGTTGTTTTCGAGCTCGCCCAGGGTAGCCTTGAACAGCCGGCCCAGGCTCTGGCCGTAATTGTCCTGGCCCAGCCGCCGATAGAACACCCGGCTGAAGCGCTGCAGGGCCCCGGTATAGCCCAGGCCGGTGGAAGCGCTGAAAGCGATGGCGCCTTTTTTTTCCTGCAGCACGAAGCGCTCGCTGATGCCGCGCTGGGCCGCATGGATCTGCCCGGAGTAGCAGCCCAGCGAGAGGATGAAGGGGTAGCGATCGGCATTGGCATAAGTCTCCGGGTCGTCCAGGCTGAAATCGAAGGTGTTGCCGCCGGAATGCCCAAAAAAGGTGAGCATGCGCGTACCGCTGTTGATGTAGCCGAGCAGTTGCCCGGAGGTGGACAGCTGCACCGGCTCGGAGCTGGTCTTGTAAAAGGAGATCACCTCCGCGCCGAAGGCGCTCCCGGCCAGTTGGTCGCCCAGGTGCTCCAGGTGGTTGCGGATGAGGCCCTGGATTTGCAGGTCGCCCCCGCCCAGGTGGAGCACGCGCTTCAGCCAGGCTCTGCCGGCAACCGTTTGCGGCAGGTTGCCGGTTGCTTCGAAGGCCCGGACCTTGTCCAGGTAGGCCCACACCTCCTCCGGCCGGGTGGCGGCCAGGCGCCCGACAGCAAAGAGAGGTTCGGCCTTGCGCCCGCTGCCGAGCAGGAGCACGTCCGAGCCGGGGCTGCCGAAGGTGGGCAGCAAGTGCTGCCGCTGCAGGGCTTCGGCTTCTTCTGCTCCGGCCAGGCGCAGGGCCGGGTATTCGATGGCCTTGCCCAGCAGGAAGAAGTGGCCCGGCGGCTCCGGCCAGTGCTTCCGGATGTAGTGGGCGAAGTGACGCACGGCCAGCGGGTGGCGCCGGAGCCCGTAGGCAAACTGATCGTAGAGTTGCCGGATGTCCACCACCAACACCGCCTGCTCCTGCCGGCGGTAATCCGCATAGGCAGCTACGGGATCACCCCCGCCGCGGAGGTGCGGGTGAGTGAGCAGGATGTAGTCGGCGGCGAGAGACCGGAAGTCGATCCAGTGCACCGTTTCCAGCTCCTGGATTTCCACGACTTCCGCCCCCAGCCAACAGCTGCGCCTGCCGGCGGCTTCCGGCAGCCGGAAACGGACTTGACCGTTCACCGCTTCGGCCTCCATGCGAAGGCCCTGGCTGAAATCCAGCAGCACGTATTCGCCCGGCGGCGCACCGGTCCACTGCAGCTGGCGCGGCCCGGCCGCTTCCGGAAGCACGAAAGTCAGGGAATCGGCACCGGCCAGGTTGAAGCCGGCGGGATAACGCAGCCGGAGCCAGGCCAGAGCATGGCGATCCTGCCCGCTGGCGAAGCCTTCCATGGCCAGGGTCCATTCCGCGGCAGCCGGCGGGGTAAATGTCAGCTCGTAGGAGCGTACGCCCCAGCCTTCGAATGCATCTTCGATCAAGGGCTGCCCGTTGAGTTGAATGCGCCATTGGTGCGGCCGGTCGTCGGCCAGCAGGCGAAGTCGCAGGCGGGCGGTACCGGCGGCGAGCGGGGCGGTAGGTGCCCACACTACCTCGCTTCGATTGCGCAGGGGCGAAGCAAAACCGTCGCCCGGCTCGAAGAAGCTCTGCCGTACCCCTTCCGGATAGGGCTTCTGATGGTGGCGCGAGGCGAAGACCTGCTCGTACAGGCGGTACAGCCAGGGCTCGGGCGGAGCAGCGGGATCGGGGGCATTGGGCAGGCTTTCATAGCGGAGCCCCCGGGTGCCCGGCGGGCCGGCGGTGAGGAAGTAGGCGGCCGTATCGGTATAGAGGCTGTAGGCGGGGTTGAGGGGATGCGTGTCCGGATCCTCGTAGAGGTAGCGATCCAGCTGCCCCCGATTGCGGCGGCCGTAGAACTCGAGGTAGTCGCCCGGTCGGAGGGGGCCATCCGAGGAGGCGTAGAGGGGCACCTCTTCGCCCAGAACGAAGAGCTGGTAGCGCTCCGGCTCGATCTGGCCGGGAAGCCAGCCGGCGGCGATCAGGCGATCGGCCGGAATGCGATACAGGCCGTCGCGGGCAACTTCCATCTTCAGATAGGGCTGCTCGTAGCGGATCCATTCGGTGCCGTAGAGCGTATCGAAGCCGGAAGAGACCTGAGCAAACAATAGGCAGGGGGCGCAAAGGACGAGCGTTGCAAAACGAGCAATCATGACTTGTTCATCCTGATGGGTTCTCAAATCCCCTGGACTGAAGCAAGCATTCGCCTATTCAATTTACGCAAAACATCGCTGACTTGCTATCCTTGGTCGGAAAGGCCCTCCCCTCTGGAGGCATTTTTCGTACCTTTCCATCATGTTTTTCCCCATTGGCGACGATCAGATCAAGGGCGGCTATTTCCCTTTATTCAGCTACGGCTTCATTGCTCTGAATGTATTGGTCTTCCTCTTTCAGATCAGCATGCCGGAGGGGCAGCTCAACGCCTTCATCTTCGAGTACGGCGCCATTCCGGCCGAGACTTCCCAGCAGCAAGACCTCTTCACCATACTCACCAGCATGTTCCTGCACGGCGGCTACATGCATCTGCTGGGGAATATGCTGTTCCTGTGGATCTTCGCCGATAACATTGAGGCTACGATCGGCAACCTGCGCTTCCTGTTGTTCTACCTTGCCGGCGGCATTGCAGCCTACCTGGCGCACTATTTCACCAACATGCAGAGCACCATCCCCACAGTGGGCGCCAGCGGCGCCATTTCGGCGGTGATGGGCGCCTACCTGATCATGTTCCCCCGCTCGCGCATCAAGGTGTTCTTCTTCTTTTTCGTATTCCGGATCTCGGCTTTTGTGTTTCTGGGGCTGTGGATCGCCCAGGAGTTCTTCTCCGGCATGGCCGCCCTGCAGGTATCCACTTCCGAGAGCTCGGGCGTAGCCTACTGGGCGCATATCGGAGGATTTGTATTCGGAGTGGTCATGGGGCTGTACTTCCGCATGAGCCAGGGGCGGGAGCAAAAGATGGCCGACGGTCGGTACGTCTGAGCGCTTTTCGCAGGGGCTAGAGCCCCGAGATCTGGAGCTGTTTTGCTCACCGGGGCCTGCCTTTGCCCTGGTTCGGGCTTATTATTCAACTCAACGACTGTACCCCCCTGACCGCAAATCCGTACTTTTGCCTACCGAAAACGCGAAACGCCATGGCCACAGAGCTATTCAACAAAGTGGAAGCGCTCATTCAGGAGATCGAAACGGCTGCGCCGGCGAGTCCGGAAGACGTAGAGCAATTCCGCATTCGGTTCCTGGGCAGCAAAAATGTGCTCAAGCCCTTGATGGGCGAGATTCGAAACATTCCCAACGAAAAGAAAAAGGACTACGGCCAACTCGTAAATCGCGCCAAGCAGGTGGCCGAGCAAAAGTACCAGACGCTGCAACGGCAGGCCGAAGCGGCGGAGGCCGAAGCGGAAGCTGAAAAGCTGGACCTGACCGCCCCGGCCGAGCCCCTGGAGCTGGGTGCCCGCCATCCGGTAGCCCTCACGCTCAACCGCATCATTCGCATATTCGAACGCATCGGCTTTGTGGTGGCCGAAGACCGGGAGATCGAGGACGACTGGCACAACTTCACGGCCATGAACACCCCGGCCGACCACCCGGCCCGCGACATGCAGGACACCTACTACCTGAAGGACAGCACGGAAATGCTGCTGCGCACACACACCTCCAGTGTGCAGGCCCGGGTCATGACGAAACAAAAGCCGCCCATACGGATTATCGCTCCCGGGCGGGTGTATCGCAACGAGACCATTTCCGCCCGTTCACACTGTCAGTTCCATCAGGTGGAAGGGCTGTATGTGGACGAAGGCGTATCCTTTGCGGATATGAAGCAAACCATCCTGTACTACGCCCGCGAGATGTACGGCAAGGACGTGAAGATCCGGGTGCGGCCTTCCTACTTCCCCTTTACCGAGCCCAGCGCCGAAGTGGATGTATACTGGGGGCTGAACAGCGAGGTGGACTACCGCATGACCAAGGGCACCGGCTGGCTGGAGATCATGGGCTGCGGCATGGTAGACCCCGCTGTACTGGACAATTGCGGCATCGATCCCGATCGCTATTCCGGCTTCGCCTTCGGAATGGGGATCGAACGACAGACGCTGTTCCAGTACCGCATCAATGACATCCGCCTGTTCTTCGAGAATGATGTGCGCTTTCTGAAACAGTTTGCTTCGGCCTGGTAAAAGGACCGGTACCGGCATCTTTTGTCCGGCTGATTATTTAACCTTTAACGGTCAAAAAACCTCGTGTCAACCCTCAAACCATCCATACCCAAGGGAGTGCGTGATTTCGGCCCCCGTGAGATGCTGCGCCGCCAGTATCTGTTCGATACGATCCGATCGGTTTTCGTCCGCTACGGCTATCAGCCCATCGAAACCCCGACCATGGAGACCCTGGCCACCCTCACCGGAAAATACGGCGACGAGGGGGACCAGCTCCTGTTCAAGGTGCTCAACAACGGCGACTTCCTGGCCAAAGCCGATGAGGATGCTCTGAAAGCCCGGGACTCCTACAAACTGGTATCCTCCATCAGCAAGCGGGGACTGCGCTATGATCTCACTGTGCCCTTCGCCCGCTTTGTAGTGATGCACCAGAACGACATTCCCTTTCCCTTCAAGCGCTACCAGATCCAGCCGGTGTGGCGGGCCGACCGGCCGCAAAAAGGCCGCTACCAGGAGTTCTATCAATGCGACGTGGATGTGGTGGGTTCCGATTCGCTCATGAATGAAGCCGAACTCGTACAGATATACGACGAGGTATTCCGTCAACTGGGGCTGCCGGTCGTCATTCGGCTCAACAACCGAAAGATCCTCGCCGGCATTGCCGAAGTAGCCGGCATCGCAGACCGCTTTGAAGAAATGACGGTAGCCGTCGACAAACTGGACAAGATCGGTGCGGAAGGGGTGCGCGAGGAGCTGCTGAAGCGCGGGGTCCCGAAGCCGGCAGCCTCCCGCATCATGGATATACTGAGCGAGGGGGAGTTGGACACCTTGGACCGGGCCCTGAGTGAAAGCCAAGCCGGGCGGCGCGGCCTGGCTGAGATCCGGGCGGTAGAAGCCTATCTGGAGCGCGTTTCTTTGCACAACGCGTTCCGCTACGATGTGACTCTGGCCCGAGGGCTCGACTACTATACCGGCTGTATTTTCGAGGTCAATGTGGATGCCGGCCGGCATCCCGATATCCGGATGGGCAGCCTCGGCGGCGGTGGTCGCTACGACGACCTCACCGGCATTTTCGGCCTGAAGGGTATCTCCGGGGTGGGCGTCTCTTTCGGGGCCGAGCGCATTTACGATCTGATGGATGAGCTTTCGCTTTTCCCCCAGGCCGACGATCAGGCTTTGAAGGTGCTGCTCATTGCCTTTGATGAAGAAACGCATCAATACGCCTTCGGGCTGGCCGGCCGGTTGCGCGCTGCCGGCATCCATGCCGAGCTCTACCCCGAGCCCGCCAAGCTGAAGAAGCAGATGAAGTATGCCAACGAGCGCGGAGTGCCCTACACCCTGCTCATCGGAAGTGAAGAAATGAAGAGCGGCCGGTTCAGCCTCAAGAACATGCACAGCGGCGAACAGGAAGCCCTGCCAGTGGAAACCCTCCTATCCCGACTGCAATCATGAAGCTGCCCGAAGACCTGCCCGGTATTCAAAAGGCATTGCGCGAAGGCCGTTTCAGCTGCCGGCAGTTGGTGTCTCACTACCTGGACCAAATCGAGAAGACGCAATCGCTGAACCTATACCTGGAGGTGTTCCGGGAGGAGGCCCTCCTTCATGCCGAAGCTACCGATAACCGCCTGGCATCCGGCCAGGCTATGGGGCGGCTTTTCGGTGCAGTGGTCAGCCTCAAGGATGTGCTGTGCTATGCCGGACACCGGGTGAGCGCTGCCTCGCGCATGCTGGAGGGGTTCGAATCTCAATTTTCGGCAACGGCTGTGGCGCGCCTTCTGGACGAGGAGGCCATCATCCTGGGCCGGGTGAATTGCGACGAGTTCGCCATGGGCTCTTCGAATGAATATTCCGCTTTCGGCCCGGCTCGAAACCCGGTGGACCCCAGTCGCGTTCCGGGCGGATCGTCGGGGGCCTCGGCGGCGGCGGTCGCTGCCGGCACCTGCCTGATCTCCCTGGGCTCCGACACCGGCGGCTCGGTGCGACAGCCGGCAGCTTTTTGTGGGGTATTGGGGCTAAAACCCACCTATGGGCGCATTTCCCGGCACGGTCTCATCGCCTATGCCAGTTCGTTTGACCAAATCGGAATTCTCAGCCAAACCTCTACGGATGCAGCCCTGGTGTTGGAGGTCCTGGCCGGCCCCGACGAGTACGACAGCACCCTTAGCCGCAAGCCGGTACCGGATTACCGGCTTTCCTTTCAAGAGGAATCGCCCAGACGCATCGCCTACTTGGAGACCGAGGATGCCCACTCCCCGGAGCCGGCCATTCGCGACGCGCTTGCACGAGCCCGGAAGCAGTTGGAGCAGGAAGGCCACCGGCTGGAGCCTGTGGCCATGCCCATGCTGGATTACCTGGTGCCGGCCTATTATATAATGACCACGGCAGAAGCCTCTTCCAACCTGGCCCGTTACGACGGATTGCGTTACGGCTACCGGAGTTCGCAGGCAGAAAGCCCGGTGGACTTGTACCGAAAGACCCGAACTGAAGGGTTCGGCCCCGAAGTCAAGCGGCGCATCCTGCTGGGCACCTTCGTGCTGAGCGCCAGCTATTACGATGCGTACTACCGAAAGGCCCAGCAGGTGCGCCGCCTCATCCAGGAAGCCCTGGACCGGCTCTGGACGTCCTACGACCTCTTTCTTCTACCGACCACCCCTACCACCGCCTGGCGTTTGGGAGAAATGGCCCAAGACCCCGTCGCCATGTACCGGGCCGACCAGTATACCGTGGTGGCCAATATGGCCGGGCTGCCGGCCCTATCCATACCCTACGGACACCGTGAGGACGGCCTGCCCATCGGCCTTCAACTGGTGGCTCCCGCCTTTGAAGAGGGGCGGCTCCTGGCCATGGCCCACCACATCATGGGGGCATCATCCTAGCGATCTTTCTATGTGCAATGGGCTATTATCCTTACTTTTAAGCCGCTTTGTAAACCTCAGTATTCCAACCAGCCCAAATCATCCATGAACGACCCCTGCATACTCCCCGTCCGGTCCTACTGCCTGTACCTCCTGCTTGCTTTCCTGCTTTTTCCACTGCTGGGCCGGAGCGGCGGCGCCTTTGACGAGGCCGTAGTGAGTAGCCGGGTGGCTGCCCTTCCCAATTCAGCGGTCGCACCGCGATATACCCCGGCCGTGCGGAGTTACATCCGCACCTATGTCATGCTGGAGCGCGATCATTCGGAGCGCATTCTGGGACGCGCCCTGCTCTACTTTCCCCTTTTCGAGCGGTATCTCGCACAGTATGATCTACCACAGGAGCTCAAATACCTGGCCGTGGTAGAATCGGCTCTCGACCCCAAAGCCGTTTCCCATGCCGGAGCCGTAGGCCTCTGGCAATTCATGCCCGAAACGGGCAAAGCCTTTGGCCTGGAGATCGACCGCTTTGTAGACGAGCGCTGCAATCCGGAACAAGCTACGGATGCAGCTATGCGCTACCTCAAGAAAGCCTACGAGCGCTTCGGAGAATGGGAGCTGGCCATTGCCGCGTACAACAGCGGGGGCGGACGCGTCAACCGGGCCATCAAACGGGGACGAAGCAAGGACTTTTGGAAAATCCAGCGGTTTCTGCCTCGCGAGACCCGAAACTACGTACCGGCTTTTATCGGTGCGCACTACCTCATGGCCTATCACGAGGCACACGACCTCAAGCCGCGCTATCCAAGCCTGGACCTCCAGCTGACGCGCCAGTTGCACGTGAACCAAGACCTGAGCTTTTACCAGATCGCTCAGGTAACCGGTCTTCCGCTGGATGTGATCGAAATGCTGAACCCCACCTTTAAAAAGGGATTCATCCCCCGGCATCCGCAGGGGTATATGCTGACCTTGCCCAAACGCGTCGTACCCGTCATGAGGGCTTTCCTCCAGCGGGAAGGCAATGCGGCGGAAGATTCGCAGGAGCTGATTCAGCGCCCTGTATTTCTCACGGCACCGGAAGGGGCTCAGAACAAAGGCTACAGCCGCATCAAGCACCGGGTCGGCGAAGGGGAGACTATCTTCAGCATCGCGCGGCTTTACGAACTGAACGTACACCAGATAAAAGCCTGGAATGACCTGCCCAGCACCTATGTACATCCGGGGCAGCAGCTCACGCTCTTCGAGCCCAACACTTACGAAGTATTCCTGCCGGTGGAATCCGTGGGCACCCTGCCCGCACTCCCCGCCATTCGGATCCGGCCGGAATCCTCCCGGCAGGTGGAGCCGGTGCTCGACGGACCGGTTTTCCTGACCTACACGCCGGTGGAGAAGGAAAAATTGGAGAACATCGTCAAAAAATTCCACGGCATTTCTATGAAGCAGCTGATGGAACTCAACCGGGGCGTCGTCGACCGAAAGGTAATTCAGCCCGGTACGACACTTAAAATTCGCCCTTTCTGACCAGGCCCCTCTTTGAAATAAACCGTATCTTCCAAGGGTAAACCATTTCCATTCAAAAACGAAAATTCCAATTCGATGAATCAACTTTTTGATCTGCTCAAGAGCCAACTCGACGACAACATGATCGACCAGCTGAGCGAACAACTCGGCGGTGCCGACAAAGAACAAACGGCTATTGCGGCCAACGGAGCCCTTTCCTCCATGCTTGCCGGACTCACCAAAAATGCCAGCAAAGGGGGCGCTTCCTCGCTGCTCGGCATGCTGGACCGGG
Source organism: uncultured Saprospiraceae bacterium (assembly GCA_964595955.1). Taxonomy (GTDB): domain Bacteria; phylum Bacteroidota; class Bacteroidia; order Chitinophagales; family Saprospiraceae; genus JAJDFU01. The sequence goes on along the minus strand of CAZQSF010000030.1, from coordinate 25,873 downwards.
ACGGTGACGGATCTGTATTCGATGATTTTCAGGATATCCTCAGCGGCAACAAGGCGCCGGCCAACGCCAACGCCCTGAACGGCAGTTCCATGCTGGAACAGATCTTCGGCGGCAAGCAGAGCAATATGATCGATATGATCAGCAGGATGAGCGGGCTGAACAGCGGGCAGTCCGGCACCCTGATGGAAAAACTGGCGCCCATGCTTATGGGAGCACTCACCAAAGTGAAATCCCAGGCCAACCTGGACGAAGCCGGCCTTTCCAACGTGCTGAACGGCACCCTGGAAGCGCAGCGCCAGCAATCGCCCCTGGGTGGCAAAGAACTGGATGCCTTTTCTTCCCTGTTGGATCAGGACGGAGACGGCGATATCATGGACGACCTGCAAAACATGGGTAAGGGCCTGCTCGGCAGCTTCTTCGGCCGCCGGTAGCACTCGGCCCATACAGCGCCCAATAAAAAACGCGGAGCGAGCCCGGTTGCTCGTTCCGCGTTTTCGTTTTTGGCTCAGCGCCCCGGAAGAGGGGGCGACGGCGCAGTTGGCAATGTCTTCTGTGTGTCTCCGGTTGCTAGTGACAAAGGGCTGCACACCTGCAGATTCCCCATGCAGGCCGGAAGGCAATCACTCCTCTTTGGCTGCCTTGGTCTTTTCCTCCAATTCGCGTCGTTCGGCTTCTTTCATGCCTTCTTTCAGCTCCGTCTCTACGGTCGCACGGGCCGCATTGAATTCGCGTATGCCTTTCCCGATACCGCGCATGAGTTCGGGGATTTTTTTCCCGCCAAAGAGAAGCAGGATGGCAAAAAGAATGACCAGCATTTCTGGTCCCAGGAAATTGAATAACAGAATCGTGTTCATGCCTCGGTAATTTAGTGTGTCAAAGGTACGGGAATTCGACTCTTCGAGCAAAGTCCCTTGTTTTCAAGACGTTAAAAAGAAGCGAAAGTTTATTCCGCGCTCATTTCTTCAGGCCGATTTCGGCCAGCCGTTCGGCCAGGTACTCACCTGCCGTGATGGGGGCGTAAGCCAGCGGCCGGTCCGCTGTCACGCAAGAAGGCAGGCAACTGAGGTCCATATCGCTTCGGGGGTGAAGGAAAAAGGGAATGCTGAGCCGTGGGCGATGCCATTCTTCCCGGGGTGGGTTCACTACGCGATGGGTAGTGGACCGGAGGTAGTTGTTGGTAAGCCGTTGCAGCATATCGCCGACATTGATCACGATCTCATCCGCTTCCGGCATAATGGGCAACCACTCGCCCCGGGCATTCAGGAGTTCCAGCCCGCCGGCCGATGCGCCCACCAGCAGGGTGATGAGGTTGATATCCTCGTGCTGTTCGGCCCGGATCGCCGAATCGGGTTCCTGCGTAATCGGCGGATAATGGATGGCCCGCAGGATGGAGTTGCCGTTCTGGATCCGGGGCCGGAAGTAGTCGCGATCGAGGCCGAGGTACAGAGCGATCGCTTCCAGCATTTGTGCTCCGGCGCGTTCAAAAGCGCGATACAGCTCCAGCCCCGTACTCAAGAAGTCCGGCCGCTCGGCCACCCGCACATTTTCCGGGTATTCGTTTTTGATCGGATCGCCGTCGGTTACCTCCGGACCGATCTGGAAAAACTCCTTCAAGTCGGCCACTTCCGATTGTTTGGCATGCTCTACACCAAAGGAGGTATACCCCCTTTGCCCTGCCATACCCGGGATCTCGTATTGCCGCTTCTGGCGCTCGGGCAAGGCAAAAAAAGCTTTGGATTCGGCATAGAACCGATCGATAAGGGTCTTGGGGATGCCATGCCCTACAATGCCTACGAAGCCGATATCCTGAAAGGCTCGGCCGAGGGCTTCTACAAATTCGCCTTGCTCCCGGGCAGGGCCCTGGGTAAACTGCGAAAGGCGCAAAACGGGAATGTTGCGTTTGGTCATAGGTGTTACGGGCTTTATGCATTAACGTCGTTGGGGTTTGTAGCGCGATTCGTCCAGCAATTGCTGAGCGTCCTGCAATTGAAGCAGCTGCTGAAGGTCTGCCGTCGGGTGGTTGGCCATCCAGGCTTTCACGATCTGCCAGCCCAGGTAATTGGCCGTCCGCCCCGGGGCTTCCGGCGGCATGCCCGGCGAGTGCGGGCTGTACTCCACGAACTTGCGCACCGAAGGCCAATCCGTAGAGTACAACAGATTCTGGCTTGCTCCGGAGGCCGTAGATTCCTCCGTGAGAAAGTAGGCCCAGATGTCCAGCTCATTGTTCCGCAGCCACTCCCACTGTTCGCGGCTCACCTCCATGATCACGGTGTCGGCTTCGTGGGGAAGCAACCGTTCCAAAAGATATAGCTTTTTTCCGTTCGCGATCATATGGTCGAGCAAGCGGTCTTGCCGGGCCGGGCCCACCATATCGTCCACCAGGGGCTGCAGGGTTTTCGCAACCAGGTGTTCGCGGTTGAAGGTCCGGGTCAGATAGGCAGAGAAGTTCGGATTCATGGGATTGTATTTCTGGTAGGGATAGTCTTCCCCCAGAAAAAAATCGAGCCCGACGGCCAGGTCGTTTTGGCCGTAAATGAACACCTGATACCCGTACTCCGACAGATAGGTGGTTACCGAGGGCACCGGACGATCGGGAAAATAGTAACGGTAGCGCTGAAAGGCCTCGTGGAATTGCGCCCGCTCCTGGCTCATATTGGCATAGACCTGTTGCACGGTATCGTAGAGGCGGCGAAGGGGCGGAAAGGTAATAAACCCCCTGACGTAAGCCGCCTCGCCTTCGGGGGCCACGCGTTCGTCAGTAGCTTGCAGGACCCGGCTCAAGAAGACCTCGGAAAACTCCGGGTATCGAGCCTTCAATCCAGCAAGGCCGGATGCTACAGCCTGGGTATCCAACTGGAACAGATCCCGCTCGAAGCGGCGCAGCTCCCAACTCAGCTGTATATCGCTCACATCGGGTATTTGCTCTTCGGATGATCCCGCACACGATGCCAGAAAGAGGATGCAAAAGGCCGGCAGCATTACCCGAAACAACCACATGTACATATCATTAATTCTTTACCTTTACCCGCATAGAATGCCAGATCGCACTTGCATAACGCATCGAAGACAAATCATCGTATTTTTTCCACCACCCAGCTAAAAACCACTTTTAAAGCATGAAAAAACCCATTTTCCTCTTGGCGTTCATCGGCCTGGCCCTCGGCCTGGCGGCTCAGGATACGGGCCTGAAATTCGGCTTCCACGTGAGTCCTACGATCGGCTGGCTCAGCGACAACAACCGCAATATCGAGGGTGCCGGAAGCAATCTCGGCGTTTCACTCGGCCTCGTCGGGGAGGTGTTCTTTCAGGAAAATTACGCCTTCACATTTGGTGCGGGCTTTGCGTTCAACCAGGGCGGCGACCTGCAACAACGCCTCTCCGGCCGCTACTGGCCTGAAACCGATAAGTTTCCGGCTCCAGACAGCCTCGCAGCCAACACGGAGTTGAAGTACAACATCCAGTTCCTGGAAGTACCGATCGGCCTCAAGCTGCGCACCCGGCAGTACGGATATATTCGCTACTTCATTCAACCCAACATGCTCTTCGGCTTCAAAACCCAGGCTAAAGGCAAACTGGAGGGCCCCAACTCCGGGGGCGAGGTCGAAGATCTGGACATCCGGCGAGAGGTCAACCTGTTCAACATGGGTATCGGCATCGGCGGCGGCATTGAATTCGAAATCGCAGACGACACCCATCTGGTGGGCGGCTTTAATCTGCTCTTCGGCATCACCGACGTGACCAAAGACCGGGAAGGCAATGTTTTTGACCCGGAACGACCGGATGTTAACCTCAACGACGATTCCAAAACCAAGCTGAACCGGTTCACGATTCGGATTGGCATATTGTTCTAAAATAAAACGGTCCGGCAACTACCTATGGTGAAGTCCGAACAAGACCAACTCGATCGTTTTCTCAGGCAGGCCTTGGAAGAGGATGTGGGCCCGGGGGATGTAACCTCCCTGGCCTGCATTCCTTCGGATGCGCGCTCCAAAGCCCAGCTCCTGGTGAAAGACCCGGGCATTCTGGCCGGTATGCGCCCCGCCCGGCGCCTGTTCGAATTGGTAGAGCCCGATCACCGCTTCACTTCTTTTAAGGCGGATGGGGAGGCCATAAGCGTGGGCGATGTGGCTTTTGAGGTGACCTGCAATACCAAGGCCCTGCTCAAGGCCGAGCGCGTATGCCTGAACCTCATGCAGCGCATGAGCGGCATCGCCACGCAGTCCAACCGCTTTGCCTTCGAAGTGGAAGACCTGCCGGTAAAGATCCTGGACACCCGCAAGACGACGCCGCTTCTCCGCTTTTTGGAAAAGGAAGCCGTTCGACTGGGCGGATGCCACAACTACCGGGTAGGCCTGTACGACTGGTTTATGATCAAAGACAACCACATCGAGGCGTGTGGCAGTGTACGACAGGCGATCGAACAGGTGGCGGCGTACAAAAAGGCCAACCAACTGGAAACGCTGAAGGTCACGGTGGAAGTGCGGAATCTCGTGGAGTTGCACGAAGTACTCAACACCGGTCAGGTAGACCGGATTATGCTCGATAATTTTGAACTGCTGCTTCTGAAGGAAGCGGTAGCTACGGTGGACGGTCGATATGAGACCGAAGCCTCGGGTGGCATTACCATCCACAATGTGCGCGAAACGGCACTCACCGGCGTAGATTACATCAGCGTAGGAGCACTGACCCACTCAGCTTCCAGCCTCGACCTGAGCCTCAAGGTAGTGAGCTGAGCAAAGCCGCGCCGGCGAGCTACCCCAAGCCGTAATACCGGGCCGTCACGCCGGCCAGAAGCACAACTGTGCCGATCACGACCAACCAAAAACGATGGTCTTTGTAAATGGCATGGCTGCGTTCGTTGACCAGGTAGAAAAGCACCAGCCCCATCAGGAGTATGACGATGACTACTAACATTGGATTTGGTTTCGGGGGTTGTAAAACAAGTTTTCTCTATAGTATTTTTTGATCAGGACATGCAAAAGGAGCACGGCTTTTCGCCATACCCACGCGTTTCATCTGGTCATACTAATCCTTCGGTGCTTTCTTTTGCCGAAACCTCGCCGGCTATCTCGCGTTTTCCATTTCCCCTGAAAAGGATGCGGCCAGTGCTTCGTTAATTCGGCGCACGAGTGAAGGTCCTTCATATACCATACCCGTATAAATCTGAACCAAACTCGCTCCGGCTTCGATCTTCTCAAGGGCATCTTCCGGTGAATGAATACCGCCCACGCCAATAATCGGCAGGGTCCCTTGAGTTTTTACACTTATATAACGAATGACTTCGGTGGAACGTTGCCTCAGCGGGCGCCCGGATACCCCGCCAGGACCGATTTTTTTGAGCGTTTCCTCGCTTTCGCTCAGGCCGGCCCTCGAGATGGTGGTATTGGTAGCGATCAAGCCGGAGAGTTGGGTCTCCCGGGCGATCTCGATGACGTCGTCCAGTTGTTCGTCGGTCAGATCGGGGGCGATCTTCAGCAAAAGGGGTTTGGGCTTGGGCCGGGTTTGGTTGAGATGCTGAATCGCCCGGAGCAACTCGGCAAGGGGCTCTTTATTCTGGAGGGCTCGCAAATTGGGGGTGTTGGGCGAGCTCACATTGACCACGAAGTAGTCGACATACGGGAAAAGCCGTTCAAAACAAAGGCGGTAGTCCTGCACGGCATCCTCATTCGGGGTGACCTTGTTTTTGCCGATGTTGCCCCCGACGATCAGGCCGGGCGGACGCTCTTGCTGCAAGCGCGCCACCAGGGCATCCACGCCCTCATTGTTGAAGCCCATCCGGTTGACGAGTGCCTCGTCCGGTTTCAGGCGAAAAAGCCGGGGCTTTTCGTTGCCCGGCTGCGGGCGCGGAGTGACTGTTCCCACCTCTATAAAACCGAAGCCCAGGGCACTCATAGCCGAAATGGCCTTCCCGTCTTTGTCAAACCCGGCAGCCAGGCCCACCGGATTTTTGAAGGTGAGGCCAAAGAGTTCGCGCTGCAAACCAGGATGCGAGGGCGGCTGCCAGCTGCGGCGTAGCCACTGCCCGAGGCCGGGCACCGCCAGTGCCCATTTGAGCAAAAAAACCGTGAGCTCATGGGCCCGCTCGGGGGCCAGCAAAAAAACCAAAGGCTGGAAGAGGTATCGATACACGAGATTCAGATTGTGCGGTTGACGCGATGATAAGGCTCCGGCATGGCGCCCTTACGAGCTCCACAAGCCGCCGATTGCCCGAATGGTATGGGCGTAAAAAAGCCGCTGCACACAAAGCGCAGCGGCTGAAATCATAATCCCAAAAACAAATTAAGTCTTCAGGCTTCATTTTCTGCCTTTACCAGCAGTTGGAAGCCATTGCCGTGAATATTCACGATCTCGATATTCTCGTCGCGTTTCAAGTATTTGCGCAACTTGGTCACAAAAACATCCATGCTTCGCGCTGTAAAATAATTGTCTTCGCCCCAAATTTTGGTAAGCGCTTCCGAACGCGGGAGGATATCGTTCATGCGCAGGGCGAACAGGCGAAGCAGTTGCGCTTCCTTTGGAGAAAGCTTCATTTTTTCCTCCCCGCCTTCTCCAACGTCAAATGTAAGAATTCTCAATGGATAGTTAAAATGAAATTTGCCAATATCGAATTCTTTGATGTCCTCCTCGGCTTCAGCCCGCTTGCTGCGCTTGAGAATTGCCTGAATGCGCAGGAGCAACTCCTCCGAGTTAAAGGGCTTGGAGATGTAATCGTCAGCGCCGATCTTGAAGCCCTGAAGCACGTCATCCTTCATGGACTTGGCCGTTAGGAAAATGATGGGCATCTGGGTGTCTTTTTCCCGGATCTCGCGGGCCAGAGCAAACCCGTCTTTCTTGGGCATCATGACGTCGAAGATACAAAGGTCAAAGTTCCCTTTTTCGTAAACCCGGGCACCTTCTTCTCCATCCGTGGCCAGGGTGACGTCGTAATCGTGCATGACGAGGTAAGATCGCAACACATCCCCGAAGTTCTGGTCATCCTCTACCAAGAGTATTTTATTCTTAGCCATGCATAACGGTTTAAAAACTCATCATTTGCCTCCAGCCAATGGCCTCAGTCCGGCTACAGCCCTCTATTTCCTTTTTCAAAACAGGGAAACAGGCCGGCTTATTGTAAGATACAGAGATTTTGGCACTGCCGCCAGCCGGCACTACAGGCCCTGCTGGTGGGGGAAGAACAGCATAAACTTGCTGCCTTTTCCCAATTCGCTTCTGACCTCGATATAGCCTTTATGGGCGAGCATCATGGCCTTAACGTAACTAAGGCCCAGGCCAAATCCCTTTACATCGTGCAGGTTACCTGTAGGTACCCGGTAGAACTTGTCGAAGATCTGCTTGCGAGACTCTTTGCTCATGCCGATTCCGCGATCGCGAACGGCGACCTCCACACCGTTGCGCACATCGCGGGTGGATACCGTGATCTCGGGCTGGTCCGGAGAATACTTATTGGCGTTGTCCAGCAGATTGTTCAGAATATTGGACACATGGGTCAAATCGGCCTGCACCGAGGGTTGTGTGGCCTGCAAATCCAGGTGAACGGCACCGCCTTTTTTATCCACTTGCAAGCTGATGTTCTCGGCAGCTCGCCGGATGACCTCGTGCAGGTCGACCCGGGTGAGTTTCAGGGAAAAGTCCTTGCGGTCGAGCAGGGCCATCTGCAGTACCTTCTCCACCTGATTGTTCATCCGCTGGTTTTCCTGGCGAATGATGCCGGCGAAGCGACGCACCTTGTCCTCGTCATTGGCCACCTTGGGGCTGTTGATGCTGTCCACCGCCAGAGAGATCGTTGCGATGGGCGTCTTGAATTCGTGGGTCATGTTGTTGATGAAGTCGGTCTTCATCTCCGAAAGCTTCTTTTGCCGGAAAATGACGTAGATGGTGTAGCCAAAGCTAAACAGGATAATCCCCGTAAAGAAGACAGAACCCAGGAAGTTGAGCCAAAGCGAACGCCACAGGAAAGATCCGCGAGCAGGGAAGTGGATCATCAGGAGGCCGGGTGAGGGCATTTCCTCGGGGAAAAGATGCACGCGGTAACGCGAATTGTAAATCGTGCGGTAGCCCGGCAGCACTTCCTTCGGCTGGGCATCCTCCACAACGTAATGGTCGTTGAGGAGCACAAAGCTTTTCTTCGCCCGCGAATACACCCCGTAGTTGAAGTCGGTATCTATACCTTTATTGGCGAGCTCCTGGCTCAACAGCATTTGCAGATGACTGGGGTTGATGCGCTCCTCCAAGGGAAGTGCCGGCAAAGATTGGCTGTAAAAAGCCAACAGCTGCCGATAGGGGTTGCTCGGATCGGCAAGGCACTTCTCACAGGTGCATACGCCGGCCAGTTCTGTGAGCAGCTGATCCAGCATATCCTGCCCGCGAGCTCGCATGAGCGAGGGAAGGCCGGAGGAGTGCTCGGGCAAAGGCCCCATTTCCTCGCCCCGCTCCATGTAATTGGTGACAAAGCCATTGCCCCACACGCGAAAAGCCTGCCGCCGCTCCTCGTAGACCAGGGTTGCAGCCACCTCGCTCAGCGCGGAGTAGACGTTCTTGTCGAACTCCTCTTCATTGACTTTGATGGCCGTGCGGATGAGGTCCATTTGCAACCATACCACGCCGATGACGGCTGCGCTCATCAGTCCAATGATCGCCCAAATGGCCTTTTTATTCATCCTGCTGCTTTAAGACGGAATAATATACACCCAAAAGGGGCGAGTCCATTCCCCTCTTCTTCAACCCAACAACCCCTTAATATTAGCGAAAGGATGCCGGCCCCGGACCGGTTTAACAGCATTTTAACGGCCTCTTACTGCAATTGATAGCGCACGATAACCCCTCCTGCCGTATCCGTTCGGGGAAAGCCCGTGGATACCTTGGGATTGTTTCGGGTATAATCGAAAAACAGCCTCACCGAGAAGTCGCGATTGATCTGGTATTCGGCGGTGGGCGAAAACCGGATCTGATAATTGCCCCGGGTGGGTTCGACAATGTTCTGGTCCAGCAAGTGATTAAATGTGATATCGTCGCGCAGCGAAAAGTTGAACTGCAGTTCCAGGTCGCGGCCCCGGCGAACCGCTCCGCCTTGTTGGGGAGTGCCTCTGCCCTGGTTGCTGCTGTTCCTGCTCCCGCCGCCGCCACCCGAGAAGAGGTTGACATTGCGCAGCAGGTAGCTCGTTCCGACGATGATCTCCTTCGATCGGGTTTCCGTCATCTGATTGGCGACCAGGCTCAGGGCCAGGCCGCGGGTCTGACGGTATTCAGCATTGACAGCCAGCCCGTTGCGCAGGGTCGTAGCCAGGCCGACCAGGGGCGCAAACGACTCTTGGATGACCACCTGCGGTATTTCCAGGCGGGCAAAGAAGTTGCCATTGTTCGGGTTGACGGGATCGGGGTTGCCCTCGGCCACCCCGTCCAGATAGCGGATCCCCGTACTGTAGTTGTTCACCGTGAGCGTAGACCGGTAGCCATGGGTCAGGCGGAACTCCTGAAACAGATCGCGCAGTTTCGGCATCTTGCTGAGCCCGTCGTAACTCACCGTCCAGTTCAGTCGCGGCCGGGTAGCAAAGATATTCAGCTTTACGCTGTTGGGGTCCTGCTCGGTATAGGCGGCCAGGAAAGCCGGGATGAGAACGTCCTGCTGATTGCGACCATAGCCAAAGGTGTATCCTTCCTCCGCCAGAATGGAGTCCGAGTGGATGCCCATACCCAAACGCTGGGAGATGACCAGCCGGTTGTCTTCAAAGCGCTGGAAAAGATCTTTGATCTCGTCCTCGCTATCCTTGAAGAGCGTATTGAGGGCTGAGAAGCTCATCGTCATCGAACCGAAGTCCTTGGGGATCCGGTGTTCGAAGTTCACGCCGTTGGGGTCGAAGTTTTTGTAGAACTGGGTGTGATTCTCGGTGTACGATCTGCTGAGATCGAGGTCGATGCGCAGGTCGTTGATGGGTTCCAGGGTGACGCGCGCATCGTACGTCTGCGTGTACTCCTGATAGACCTCTTGATTGAGCTGCACATCCTCCGTGAGCCAGCCGCGCTGCTGCGCCTGGAAGAGCCAGTCGCGCGAGGTGTTGTACTCGGAGGGGTCCAGGGTTCGGATCCGGGGCTGCCAGCCGGCCACAAAATCCCAGCCCGGCGCCTCAAACCCCGGGCTCATACCCAGGATGTTGCTTGCGGGCAGGAAGCCCGGCAGCACCGTTCGAAACTGCTCCTGGAAATTAAAACGGGCGTTGCGCAAAAGCAGCAACGGGCGAAGCAGAATGCGTTCGACGGTGGAGGGGCCGCTCCGCTTGCTTTTTTTATCATCTCCTTCATCCTTGGCTCCGCTTTTGTCGTCTGTGCGGTCCGGGCGGTTGGGCGTTCGCGTGGGCGGCCTGGCCCGGCTGGACCGGCCGCCTTGCTGCCCCCGGTCGATCGTGCGCAAATACTTGCTTTTGGTGTAGATCTGCTCGAAGCGAAGGTCGGCTGTGAGTTGCCTGTTCTGGCCGTTCTGGATCACATTGCCCAGATTGGTCACATTCAGCGCCGCAGCCGTCCAGCTGTATTCGCCCTGGTACAAGGCGCGGAACTGGGTCCAGTCCAAAAACGGCAAAAACCGAATGGGCAAATTCCAGTTGATGGTGAAATTATGGCGGTAGTTTTTGGTCCGGCCAAACCGGGCGATGTTCGACCAGATGCTGTCGCGAATATAGCGCTTGGGATCAATGCCCGGATTGAGCTCGGCTCGCCGGCGCACGTCGAATTCGTCCGGCTCGTCGATGACGGCATTGTTGACGGCATTGAAGTTTAATTTCAGCGAGCGGGTCAGGTCCCACTGCAGGTCGTAGATGCGGTCCCAGCCGAACCGTTTGTTCCAGAAGCTGCTGAACAGCGAACTGAGCCCGGTATTCCGATACACCGTCGTGGTGCGCGAGCGATCCATTAACGTACTGAAATTGAAGGTATTGGGCAGCGGATTGAAATTGAACTGGGAGATCAGCTTCAGGTAGGGGCTCTTGATCTTTTTGAATGGCTCGATGTATTTGGCCGGGCGGGAATAGGTGTAGTCCAGGCTGGCGGTATGGCGGCGGGTCACTGCCGACTCGATGAGCGGATCGCGATGGTCCGTGTTGGTAAAGGCATAGGAAACCCCGAAATTCTCAATATCCCAGGGCTTGGGCGTCCGGCTGTTGTTGGTGCGCAGCTTGCGCACATCGGTGAAGTTGAAACTGCGGATGGTGGTTACATCCTGGGCTACCTCCCGGATGGAGTCCCGCTCTTCCCGCGAATCCGCATTGCGCAGTTTGTCTTTGAGTACGATATCGAGATCGTAGGGATCAAATTCCGGAGTGCTGATGGTTTTTGAGATCTGGCCGTAGAAGGGCAGGTTGATCCCCCAGCGGGCGGGAAAGAACTTCGCCAGCTGGAGCTGGGTAGCGATGTCGAAGCCCACCGTCTGTTCGCGGGCCCGTTCCTGCACTCGCTGGTCAATGGCCCCGAAGCCGATCGAGCTGTAATTGCCCGACAGGGTGAGGGTGCCGAAGTCGGCCAGCTGCATATCCACGCGGCCAATGGCGGCTGCGCCACCGCGCTCATCCAGGCCTTCCAGTCGCATTTCGTTGACCCAAAGCTCCACCCCATCGGCCGAGGAGGGCAACTCTCCCTGATAGGGATTGCGCAGCCCGATCATAGCAATCTTGACAAAGCCCATGTTCGGGTTGCCCCGCACGCTGATGCGATGCTCGCGGGAGTTGGGCTGCTGCCCCGGGACGACTTTGCTGTACTCCTGATCCAGGGGAAAGCCCTGATCGTTCCGTTCCTGCTTGAGGTCGCGCAGCAGGGTCAGCGGGAAGTTGAACTCGTTGTTGGGCTTCCACACCTCCAGCTTGTACTCGGCATCGGCCGGGTTGAGACCGGCTACCACATCCGGGTCCGACATCTCCAGCGGGATTTCGTACTCGTAGTAGTTTTGGGTGAAATCACTGCCCAGGCGCAGAAAGACCGTGACGGCGCCGTCGGGAATGCTTTGTGCCTGCAGTTCCTCCGCGTGCACAAACATCTTGAGCCGCTCGTAGACCCGAAAGTCGAAGTTGAGCACCTTGAATACCGATACGTCGGCCGAATCCGCCAGGCAGGTGGTGCGCAACAGGAGCGACTGTTCGTTTTGAAGCGCATTGAAGACCCCCAGAGACTGCTCTCGCTGAATGTCGAGGGGCAATACGTAATTGAAGGGCTCCTTGCTGCTGTTCTGCTCGATTCCCACGGCATCGATCACGAATTCCTGAGCCTGCGCGTCGCAATCCGTCGACTCCACATTGGAAATGCCCTGGCGATACTCTCGCCACTGATTTCGAATGAGCTCCAGGGTGGCAAAACGGAAGGTCGTCTGCTGTTCGAAATTGCGCATCAGCATCCGCATGAAACGAATGGACCGGGTATCCCGTATTCCGCCTATACTTCGCCGCTGTGAGGTGTTGATAGGCACCCGGAAGCGATACCATATGCGGCCGTCCGGCGCTTCGCGCCGGTCGGTGATGAACGGGGTCCGGTTTTCATCTATGAAGCGTTCTTCGCCGGGAACAGGGCTGTAGAAGAACGGGATCTCGTACTCGAAAAAGGCTTCGGTCTCGTTGACGGTATTGTCGTTGTCGATGTCCTCGGCATCGGGAAAGTTGGTGTAGGCGAAGGAACGAACACCTCCCTGCTGTACGGGCGAGTTGCCCTGCGTATTGTTAAAGCGGTAGTAGCGCCGCAGCACCCCATCGGAATCGCCGAATACGGCATCGTCGGCATAGTAGGCGTAGTCGTCTTGCGAGGGGTCGCGCTCCAGGCGCGCCGCAGCGTTGGGGTTGGCCTGCCGGACGGCGTCGAGATACTCCACGTAGTTTTCGCGTTCGGCCTGGTTGTCGAGGCCGTCGAAGCCCAGGTCCTGCTGATCGCGGGAATCGGGATCGTTGTCAAAGGCGTTGATCACCCGCTGGGTGACGGGCACCACGCCCCATTCCGTGCTGTCGATGCGCCGGTCGGGATTGGTCGGGCCGGGCAGCCCGTTTTCGAAGAACATGCGCGAGTCGCGGAGTATATCTTCGGAAATGTTGCCGAAATGGATCGTCAGAGTACCCCCGTTGATGCCTTCCCGCTCCGGGTGGGGCTGGAAGGGGTCTTCCGGGCTGAGGAACGGACTGAGCATCCAGAATTCCAGGTATTCGATGTTGGCCGACTGAAAGTCGATCGTCGGCATTTCGCGCATGATCCCGGCCCAGCGGGTGCGGGGCTGGTTGAGGATCACCGAATCGCCGATAAAGCTGATGCCGGCAGTGCCTATATCCGGATACCCTCCCGGTACATCGAAGTTGTATTGGCCCCGTGCACTGGGATAATAGGTGAGGTCGAAGGTCTGAATATTGGGCAACTGGGCGGGTGTAAGTGTCACGTTGGGGAACACCTCTTCGAGCGACACCTGGCTGGTGTAGGGGTTTACGTCGTCGTTCACGCCTGCACTGGCATCGTTGCGACGGGCAATCTGATCGATCCGGTACCAATTGAGATGAGCCCGGTTGGCCCCCGAGCGGATGTCGTTGATCAGGTCGCCTTCCGGCCAGTAGTTGGGCAAGGGGTCGTTGGGGCCCCGTTGCGGCACCGAAGCCAGCACCCATCGGTTGGCGGGCTGGCGAAGGTCGAAACCGTTGGTGCTTCCTTCAAAATCGTCGATGTATACCAGGCCTCCCCGGGAATCGCGGTTCTGGTTGATCGCTCGGGAGTGGCCCGGTTTGAGGAAGGCCCCTTCTGCGCTCACCGTAATGCTGGAGGGCGCTTTGGTGGATAAGCCGGGCAGGGCATCTACGGCTTTCGTCAGCCAGGGAGCCTTGCGGCTGAAGTTGATATCCAGCCCGTAGATGCGGTTGTTGATCGGATCGTCGCCAATATTCACTTTTTGGGTGAAGGGGCGTTCGTACAAGTGCAGGTACGTGGCTCCGATATTGAAGTCATCATCCAGCTGATAATCGGCCCGAAGCCCCAGCATGGTGCGGTTCTGGAACCCAAAGAGGGTATTGTCTTCAAAGGAGACGTTAATGGGCGCTCCCGAACTGAGCAGCGCATCGTTGAGGATGCGCACCCGCCCGATGTTGTAGTCCACCTCATAGTCGATGCCCTCGCGCAGAATCTGCCCGCCGGCAGTCACGGTTACGGAGCCTCGAGGGATGTTAAAAGCCCCCAGTGAGATCTCCGAAGACACACTGGATTTGTACTCCCCCCGTATGGTATAGCGGTTCTTCTCCTGGAACTCCCGCGCCAGGAACAGGGTCGAATCGTAGAGTTCCTGATAGATGTAGGGTTCTTCAATATCGTCTTCCAGCCGATCGGCCAGGGAGGTGCCAAAAGGCTCCAGCACGGGGAATATGATGCGGCCGTTGCGGGGGTTGATGGTCACGCCGGGTACGTAGTCGAAGACCCCGTCGGGCACGGGATCTCCCTGTACGTTGAGCCGGTCCAGGTTGAGCAGGCGCAACCAGGGGAACCCCCCGAATTGCGAGCTCATCTGGGATTCCGGCAGGAAACGCTTTTCCCCCTCGCCGGGATCCTCGTAATATACATCCAGGAAGAAATCCTGCTGGTTGACCTGAAAGGCGCCGATGGCGTACACGTTCTTCATCATCAGGTCCCAGGTGGGCACGTCGGTTCGCTGAATGGTGCTCTTGAGCATTTTGACGAACAATACCTCCGGCACCGGATCCAGGGAATCCGTGCTCACGTTCTGGATGTTATTGGCCAGGTCGCCCACGAAATAGGTTTCGCCGTTGTAGGAGTATTCGAAGGCCACACCCAGCACCTGGTTGGGTTGCAGGTTGATGTTGAGGGATAGGTAGCCCAACTCCGGATGGAAGGTGTACTCGGAGGGGTCGAGTTGCCGGGCGCTCACCTTTTCAAAGTCGCGCGTTTGTACCAGGCCGAACTGGTTTTTCAGGGTGGCTACTGCCTGGTCGATCTTGTTGGAGCCCGGGGTGTTCTTGATCCGCGAATAGAGGTCGTTCGCGTCGTTGTCGGGCAAGGCCCGGGTACCGGTGATATCGAAATCCTGCGGCGTGGAGGTAATGGCATCGGGATTGACGAGGCTGTCCGGCTCACCCAGGTCGGCCAGGGCCACGATGTCGCGGACATTTTCCGTGGCGTTCCGGTCGTTCGTCACCCACACCTGAATGTTCTCGATTCTGAACAAGGTGTTGATCTGCGGCATATTCTGCAGGGCTTCCTCGTAGACCCCCCGATTGTAGAAGGAGAAGAAAAAGTGACGGTTCTCGTCGTATTCATCTGCTTTGACCTCGAAGGTCTGCAACTGGCTCCCCCCCTGGATCTGAATGTTGTTGCGCTGGGAGCGCTGCTGAGAGATCAGGCCGGTGAGGCGGAGGCGGCCAAACTGCAACTCGGTCTTGAAGCCAAACAGACTCTGGGTGCCCTGAATGAGACTACCGCGCAAGGGAAAACTCACGTTGCCGGCCTCGATCTTTTTAATGATCTCGTCTTCGCTGAACAGATCGCTGTTGTAGTCGATCTTGATCTGATTGTCGAAGTTGAAGGTGGCGTTGGTGTTGTAATTGGCCGTGAGGTTGAGCTTCTGGCCGATTTTGCCCGTCACATTCATCTGAATGTTCATATCGAAATTGAAGCCCCCGGTGCGGCGCTGGCGTTCGGTGAGGATGGGGTTCTCCACCCGGGAGAGGTCCACGCCGAAGGTCAGGTCGATTGTACCCCGGGGATCGATCTCGATCGTTCGTCCGCCGAAGAGTCGATCCAGCAGGTTGGACTTGACATCCACCCGGGCAAGGGGATCCGTAGCGCTGGCGTTTTCATCGGTCGCGATCCCGGCCAGGCGGTTGAAATAATCGCGCTCTTCCTTTTCCCGCATGAACTCCATGTACTCATCGAACGTCATATAGGTGGGCGGCCGGAAGTAATCACCGCCGATCTTTTCGGTTATGATGTACTGCCCGCTTTCGGGATCGTATTCCACGTTCTTTTCGATAGCGGCCGGGTCGTCCAGATCGAAGGGACTGGATGGCGGGTCGGTCAGAAAGCTCCCGTACCGCTCCTTAAGTGGCGGAACGGTGTCGGTGGCCGGACCGGAATGACCGATGCTCTGCGGGGCGGGTACAACAAACGAAGTATCTGCAAACCTTGCGCTACTCAGCAGCAAGAGAGAACAGCACCATGCTATGCCAATCGGGCGTAAAATTTCACTCATAACCAACGTCCAAAAAGGGAGTTAACGGCTTAATACACAGCCCGGCCTCGCACCTGAATACACAGAGCTCCGCCGGTCCAATCGCAGGGCAGCTCGCTTCGAAAAGCTCCGGCAGGGGTTTCCCGGCCTTCGGGCCCGATGGGCCGCCCTATCGCTTGTTTGTACTGGAACTAAACCATCCCATTCAAAACCAAGGGAATCGCCCCTCGTCTTACTCTTTCGGGAAGAGAACGACAGATGAGCTTCCTAATGGCTGCTTGTTCATTTTTTAACACTTGTATGTCTTCTGCTGCCAGGCAAAAGACCGGCAAGGTGTCAGGATAGCTGCTTGAGCACCATTTTAATAAGCGTCTCGACTTGCCTTACGGATGGGTCTTCCTTCATTGCGCGGTTAAGCGCTTTTTGCACCTGAGACTTTCCAAACCCCAGAGCAACCAATGCAGATAACGCTTCCTGCCGTAGCGTATTGTCTGCTGCAGGCACAAAGCTCGCCTCTTCCGTTCCGCTATCTTTGAGAAGCTTGTCTTTCAAGTCCAAAATGATGCGCTTGGCCGTCTTGGGACCGATGCCCTTGACGGCGTGAAAGGCCGAAACCTGCTCCCCCAGGATGGCAACCCGCGCTTCTTCGGGCGTCATAGTACTGAGTAAAACCTGAGCGGTAGCCGGCCCAACCCCGGACACCGAGATGAGCAACCGAAACAGGTTGCGCTCGGCGGCCTCCATAAACCCGTAGAGCGTCTGGCTGTCCTCTTTCACGTGAAAGTGCGTGAGCACCTTGGCCTCTTCCAGCTTTTCCAGCTGGGCATAGGTGTGCAGGCTGATGTTCAACCCGTAGCCTACGCCGCCCGCCTCTACCACGATGTAGGTAGGCGATTTATGGGTGATGCGCCCTTTCAAATATGCGATCATCGGCCAGCGCCTTTTTTGAGGGCGTAAAAGTAGCCAAACTATAGGAATGCAACACCCATCGAATCGCAATCCTTTGTGGATATGTATCTTTGGCGCAAAACCAAGCGCCAATGAAGGTATTGCTGCTGGGAAGCGGAGGCCGCGAACACGCTTTCGCCTGGAAAATGGTCCAAAGCCCTCATTGCGAGAAACTCTTTATCGCGCCCGGCAATGCCGGCACGGCCCAGCAGGGCGAAAACGTACCGCTCGACCCGCAGGATTTTCCAGCTGTCGCTCGCTTTGCCGCCGAAGCGGAGATCGACCTGATCGTAGTGGGCCCGGAAGCCCCGCTGGTAGAGGGGATCTACGATTACTTTACCAGCGACCCCCAGCTCGCGAACATTGAGCTCATCGGGCCTTCCAAGGCCGGCGCTCAGTTGGAAGGCAGCAAGGCTTTCGCCAAGCAATTCATGCAAAGGCACGGCATCCCCACGGCCGACTACAGGGCGTTTTCCCTCCGCGAGATGGAGGCTGGGCTGGCCTATCTGGCCGAGTGCTCCACGCCCATCGTCCTCAAAGCCGACGGGCTGGCCGCTGGAAAGGGGGTGATCATTCTGGAGGACGTAACCGAAGCCCAGCGAGAATTTCGCGCCATGCTGGAGGGGAAGTTCGGCTCCGCGAGCCAAAAGGTTATTGTCGAGGGTTTCCTGTCCGGCCGCGAATTCAGCGTTTTTGTGCTCACGGACGGATCGTCCTATCAGATCCTGCCTGCGGCCAAGGACTACAAGCGCGTAGGCGAGGGCGATACCGGGCTCAACACCGGCGGCATGGGGGCCGTTTCGCCCGTTCCCTTTGTAGATGCCGGTTTGATGGATAAGGTGGAAAAGCAGATCATCGAACCCACCATCCGGGGCGTCCGGGAAGAGCAGCTACCCTACAAGGGATTTATCTTTTTTGGCCTTATCGAAGTAGCGGGCGAGCCCTTCGTCATCGAATACAACTGCCGCATGGGCGATCCCGAAACCCAGGTTGTACTGCCCCGCCTGAAAAACGACCTGCTCGACCTTTTCCGGTCCCTCAGCCGGGAGGAACTCCATCAGGTAACAATCGAAGAAGACCCGCGTGCAGCCGCTGCCGTCATCCTGGTATCCGGCGGCTATCCGCAGGCCTATCAGAAGGGGAAGCCCATTCGCGGGCTGGATGCTGCGCACAAAAGCCTGATCTTCCAGGCCGGCACCGTAGCCCGGCAAGGACAAACCCTGACCAATGGCGGGCGCGTACTCGCCGTGACCAGCCTGGCCGACAGCATCCCGGATGCCCTGTCAACTTCTTATGCCCATATCCAGTTGATTGACTTTGAAGATATGTACTTCCGCAGCGACATTGGATATGACCTCTAAATACCATGAGCTACCCCCTAGCCCAGATCGCAGCCGCACTGGATACCGAAATCCAAGGAAACTCCGGTGCGGGAGCCATCCAAACCCTTTTGCTGGATAGCCGCCGGCTGTTTCACCCGCAGGGCGTGCTCTTCGTAGCCATCGAAGGCATGCGGCACAACGGGCACGACTACATCGAGACCCTTTACGAACGAGGGGTGCGCGCCTTTCTCACCAGCGAGCACTTTTCCTATGCTTCCTATCCCGATGCTGCCTTTCTTCAGGTAGAAGACACGCTGCTGGGGCTTCAGCGACTAGCGGCCTGGCATCGCCAGCACTTTCACCTCCCGGTGGTGGGCATCACGGGCAGCAACGGCAAGACCATTGTCAAGGAATGGCTGTATCAGCTTCTTCAGGATGAATACCACATCGTGCGCAGCCCCAGAAGCTATAACTCCCAGGTGGGGGTTCCGCTTTCGGTCTGGCAGCTGCAGGAGGAGCACGATCTGGCCCTTTTCGAGGCGGGCATTTCCCTGCCGGGCGAAATGGAACGCCTGCAAACGGTCATACAGCCCACGATGGGCATACTCACCAACATTGGCGATGCCCATGACGAAGGCTTCCAGAGCGTTCGGGAGAAGATCCGCGAAAAGTGCAGGCTCTTTCGGGAGGTGGAATTCGTTATTGCCAACCTGGACCGGCCCGAGGTACGCGAGGAGATCGACCGCTTGGGCATCGCTTGTTTCAGTTGGTCTTTTCGACAAAAGGCCGACCTTCAGATCGAGCGCTGCGAAGGGCGCGAAGACGGATCCACGATGGTGCAGGCCTTGTACAAGGGCCAAAGCCTGCGGGTCCGCCTGCCCTTTTCCGACCGCGCCTCTCTGGAGAATGCGGTGAGCTGCTGGTGCCTGCTGCTTCGCCTGGGCTACAGCCAGGCTCAGATCGCCGCCCGGCTGGCCCGCCTGGAACCTGTGGAAATGCGGCTGGAGCTGCTGGAGGGGGTAAACGGCTGCCGGCTTATCAACGACAGCTACAACAACGATCTCACCTCCTTGGCCATTGCACTGGACTTCATGGGCCAGCAAACCCGCCAGGGGCAACGGACGGTCATTCTTTCAGACGTGTTGCAAAGCGGCCTTTCGCCGGAGGTGCTTTACCGGCGGATAGCCGATCTGCTTGCAGAGAAGCAGGTGGATCGACTGCTGGCGGTGGGGCCGGCTATCCAGCAGCTGCAAGCCTATCTCCCTCCCGGCCTGGAAGCTCACTTCTTTGACGACACCCAGGCCCTGGCTAAGAGGATCGATCGCCTGGGGTTTCGCGAAGAGACGGTCCTGCTCAAAGGCGCGCGGAAGTTCGGCTTTGAATACCTGGCCCGTCGGCTCGCCCGGACGGCTCACCGGGCTACCCTGGAAGTGGACCTCACGGCCATGGCCAAGAACCTGAACGCTTACCACCGCTTGCTGAAACCCGGTGTGCGCATGCTGGTCATGGTCAAGGCTGAAGCATACGGCAGTGGCAGCCTGGAGGTAGCCCGGCTCCTCGAATACCACAAGGTCAGCCACCTGGGTGTAGCCTATACCGACGAGGGCATCGAGCTTCGGCAGGGAGGTATTCAATCGCCCGTTCTGGTGCTCAATCCCGAACCGGCCGATTTCGAAGCGATGCTGCGTTATCGCCTGGAGCCTGAAATCTACTCACTGGACATGCTCCGCACCTTCATCGCGTTCTCGCATCGCACCGGCGAGACACTTCCCTTCCACCTGATCCTGGATACCGGCATGCACCGGCTGGGCTTCCAGGCCGGGGATTTGAACGAACTGAGGGTGCTGTTGGCAGATAATCCGCAACTCATGGTGGCCAGCATTTTTACGCACCTGGCAGCCAGCGAAGACCAATCGGAGGATGCCTTCACCCACAGCCAGGTGGCCGATTTTGAGAAGGGCTATGCCCAATTGGTTCAGGTGCTGGGGTACAAACCCATTCGCCACGTGTTGAACAGCAGCGGCATTGCCCGCTTTCCACAGTATCAATTCGATATGGTGCGACTGGGCTTGGGGCTCTATGGCCTGGACGACACCGGCCGGCTCAACCTGCTGCCGGCCCTGCGCCTCAAGGGCCGCGTTTCGCAAATCAAGGAACTTCGCCCCGGCGACAGCGTGGGGTATGGCCGCCAAGGGCGAATCGAGCAGCCCGCCAGGATAGCGACGGTGAGTGTGGGCTATGCCGACGGCCTTCTGCGAGGTGCCGGCTGCGGCCGCTATTCCCTGCTCATTCACGGCCGACCGGCACCCATTTTAGGCCAGGTGTGTATGGACATGTGCATGGTCGACGTCACGCATCTGCCCGACGTCCGGATAGGGGACGAGGCCATCGTTTTCGGGCCGGAGCTCCCCGTCGAACAACTGACCGGCACCCTGGACACCATTCCCTACGAGATCCTCACCAACATTTCCTCCAGGGTCAAACGCATTTACCTTCAGGAATAGGCCCTGCTACGGGATAGACGCAATAATTGCTAGTTTTGCGCTGTTTTTCACAACGCGTTTTTTATCCAACTTCTTCCAAATCCGTATCACCCATGGCGAAGAAATCGTTCCTGGCCTTGCTCTTCTTGGGATTCGGTCTGGCTATGCTGCACGCCCAATCCGATGACCGCACCCTGTTCACGGTGGACGGCGAGCCCGTCCGAGTCGATGAGTTTACCTATATCTACAGTAAAACCAACGGCGACCGGGCCGACTTTTCACGCCCCTCGCTGGAGGAATACCTGGATCTTTACATCAAGTTCAGGCTCAAAGTACACAAAGCCAAAGAACTGCAGCTCGACACCATTCCGACGCTGAAGAAGGAGCTGGACGGCTATCGGCGCCAGCTGGCCGATTCCTACCTCGTCAATAAGCGAGTCACGAACCGGCTGCTCCGGGAGGCTTATGAACGCAAAAAGCAGGATGTTGCCCTTCGCCACATCCTGTTCAAGCTCGACCCCAATGCTTCGGCAGAAGAAGAATCCGCTGCCTATGAAAAGGCCTTGGCGGCCTACGAACTGATCCGCTCGGGAAAACAATCCTTCGAGTCGATGGCCAAAACCGCATCGGAGGATGAGGGGACCAAGGAGCAGGGCGGCTATATCGGCTTCCAGACCGCCCTTTTCCCTCCCGGCTTCTACCCGCTGGAAACGGCAGCCTATACCCTGCCCGTGGGCCAGGTAAGCGAACCCATCCGCACCCGGGCCGGGTTTCACCTGGTGCAGGTAGACGAACGCCGGCCCGCACGAGGCGAGGTGGAAGTAGCCCACATTCTCATTCGCCGTCAGGAGGAATCGCCCGAAATTGCAGGCCGGCGCATCGACAGCATTTACACCGCTCTGGAAAACGGAGCCGACTTCGACCTTCTGGCTCGCTCCTTATCGCAGGATAAGCGCACGGCCAGCAACGGAGGCTACCTCGGGCACTTCGGCATCAACACCTACCAATCGTCCTTTGAAGAAGCTGCGTTCGGCATTGCCGAGGACGGCCGCTATGCCAAGCCCGTGGAAACCAAGGTGGGTTGGCATATCATCAAACGGATCAGCCGCCGGGGCATACAACCCTTCGAGGTGATGGAGAGTCGTTTGGAAACGAAGGTTCGCCGGGATCCTCGCTTCGAGCAAGCTGTGGATACCATGGTGCAGGATATTATCCGGGAAGCCGGCCTGACCGAATACCCCGAGGTGCTGAACCAATTTAAGGCCTCGCTCAACGACACCTTCCTCACCTTCCGGTGGAAAGCCCCGGAAGAGCCTTCGAAAGCCCGGCTGTTTGAGATGGGCGATACGCCCTACACCTTGGGCGACTTCGAGCGCTACCTGGCGAAAACCACCCGGGAACGGATTCGAAAGAAAGGGCGGATGGAGCCTGCCGAGGCAGCCGAGCTGTTCTACAAGGACTTTCTCAAAGAGGAAGCCATGCGTTACGAGGAGACCCAATTGGAATCCAAATACCCCGAGTTTCGGGGCCTCATGCGCGAGTACAGCGAAGGCATCCTACTCTTTGAGGCCACCAAGATGCTGGTGTGGGACAAGGCCGCTCAGGACAGCACCGGCCTCGAGGCTTTTTATCGCTCCAACCGGGGCCGGTACCGCTGGGACGAGCGCGCCCTGGTCACCGAATACCGGCTGGCTCGCGATGCAGCCGATCAAATGGACAAACTGCGGGCTTTTGCGGCTGACCACCAGCCGGAGGAGGTATTGAAAGCCTTTAACGGCCCGGATAAGGCAATCGTCGTTATGGACCAACGCACCATCGAGAAAGACAAGGGGGTGATGCCCCGCAACCTCCCCTGGGAGGCCGGGGCCATGACGCCCGCTGAACAGGCCCCTCGCTCCAAGGATCAGCGCTTTTTCAAGGTGGAAAAGCTCATGGAGCCGGGCTTTAAAAGCCTGGACGAAGCCCGGGGTTACGTCATAGCCGATTATCAGGATTACCTGGAAGCCCAATGGGTGGAGGGCCTGCGCGAAGAATACCCGGTAAAAGTTAACCAAACGGTATTCGATTCGCTGATCAAAAAAGAAAAGTAATGAGTTTTTCGCATGCCTTTCCTGCATTCATACCCGGCTTGGTCGGAGGGGCTCTGATGGGCCTCCTGTTCGCCTGCAATCAGAGCCCGGAGGCCGGTGACCCGGCTGATCGCAAACTGGCACGCGTACACAACCAAACGCTGTACTTGTCGGAAATGGACGGCATGTTTCCCAATCAGGCGACCGCCGAGGATAGCCAGGTCATCATTGAGGCTTATACCTTCCGGTGGATCCAGGAAGCCCTGCTGCTCCACGAGGCCGAGCGCAACATCCCCAAAGACCTGAATATCGATCAACTCGTTCGGGATTACAGAGCTTCCCTGGTTCGGAACAGCTATGAAAACATGCTCATGGAGCAGTTTCTCGAGGACAACATCAATCAGGAAGAACTTCTGGCCTTTTACGAAGAGAACAAAGAGCAGTACCAACTGGAGACCCCGATCATTCGTTGTAACTTCGTAAAGGTGTCCTTGCCCGTTCCCAATGCAGACCGTCTGCGCAATTTGTGGAACAGCCGCGAGGAAGAGGATAAGGCGTTCCTCCTGGCTTACGCCAACCGCTATGCCGAAGCACATATTCTGGAGGACAGCACCTGGCACCGGCTGGAGGATGTGGCCCTGGAGATGCCCGAAGGCACCCTTACGCCGGGCAATATCAGCTCCCGGCGCGACCTGAGTCTCCGGGACGGAGAATACCAGTACTACCTTCGCATCTTCGAGGTGAAAAACCGGAAGGAGATCGCCCCTTTTTCTTTTATCGAGGAACAGGCCCGAAAGGTGATTTTGCGCAAGCGACGCATCGAACTGCTGGAACAGAAAAAACAAGACATGTATGACATTGAATTGCGCAAGGGAAATATCGAAACCTACTTTTAGTTCGGCACTCCTAAGGCCATGGACAGCCTGGCTGATGCCCGTATTCCTGTTGTTGGGAAGCCTTGCTCCCGGACAGGCTCAGCAAATGGTGGTAGACAAGGTCGTTGCCGTAGTGGGCGGAGAGCTCATCCTGCTCAGCGAGGTGGAGGAACAGTACGCCCTGAACAAGGCCCAGGGGGGGAATTTGTCCGAAGATGCCCGCTGCCGGATCGTCGACAACCTCCTGACCACCAAACTCATTCTCAACCAGGCCAAACTGGACAGTATTGAAGTGGCCGATGCCGAAGTGGAGGAGCAGCTCAATGCCCGCATCGATCGCATCCTGGAGTTCATGAACGGCGATGTGAGTCAGTTTGAGGACTACTACGGCCAAACCATCAACGAGGTCAAAAAGCAATTTCGCGAAGACCTGCTCAATCAGCTTCTCGTGGAACGCATGCGAGGCCAAATCCTGCAGGGCGTAAAGGTGACGCCCTCGGAAGTGCGCGACTTTTTTCAATCCATACCCAAGGACAGCCTTCCCTATTTCAATGCCGAAGTGGAGATCCGGGAGGTGGTCTACGCTCCCGAGGTCAATGCGGAAGAGCGCCAACGGGCTATCGAGCAACTGGAGGAAATCAGGGCCCGGATCGTGGAGGGCGAAGCGGAGTTTACGGCCATGGCCCAAAAGTATTCCGATGACGGCTCGGCCCGCGTCGGGGGTGATCTGGGCTGGGCGAAGCGAGGGCGCTATGTGCCCGAGTTCGAAGCGGCAGCCTACAAGCTCGATCCGATGGAGGTATCTCCCGTCATCGAAACGCAATTCGGCTTTCACATTATTCAAATGCTGGAACGCCGGGGGAACTCCATTCGAGTCCGTCATATCCTGATCCGGCCTGAAATCACGGAGGAGGACCTGGCAATAGCTGAGTCTACCCTCGATTCCGTGCGCGGGCAAATCCTCGATGGTGCCCTGAGTTTCTCACAAGCGGTAAAAGAATACTCCTTCGAGGAGACGCAAAGCTATACGAACGACGGCCGGGTGGTGAACCCCGCCACAGGGAATACCTTCTTTGAGATCGGCGACCTGGATCCGGATATCTATTTCGCTATCGACACCGTAGAGGTGGGGGGGATCACAGCCCCTTTTGAATTCCGGTCGCCTACCGGCGAAACCATGTTCCGCATCGTACAGCTTCAATCGCGCACAGCGCCCCACAAGGCGGACCTGGAGTTGGATTACAATCGCATTATGGAGGCGGCCAAGGAGTCCAAGAAAAACGACTACGTCAATCAGTGGATAGACACCCGGGTGCAGCGCACCTACATCCACGTTGACCCCATGTACGCTTCGTGTCCGAATCTGGCTAAGTGGAAGAGCGAATCGGACGATGGGTCTTCGCCTGCCCGCCCTCGCCCCTGATCGACCGGACGCAGGGCAAACCTCCCGTTCTCCGGTCAATCCAGGTCGGCCGGGCGAAGGCGATAGTGGCGTTCCAACTCCCCAGCCTCCGGCCGCCAGAGCCCCAATATGGCCAGCCCTGCCAGGCCGTAGAGCAGATAGCTCCATTCTTCATCCAGCAGGTAAAAGACCAGGCTTAGAAAAACGGCTCCTTCTACCATCGCCCAACGAATCAGACAGGTGGTTCGATAGTGGTTCCATCGCAACTCCACACTGCCACCGGCCGGAGCGGAAGCCAGCCGCCGGCGATTGATCAGAAAAGCCAATCCCAGCAAGAAAGCCATACCAAGCGGCACGAACCACTTCATTGGGCCACCCTGCAGAGCGTAATCCGCATCCAGGCCGGGGCCCGAATTGAGATAGTAGGCAAAGCCCGCAAAAAGCAGCAATCCACCCACCAGGGCGATGTGCAGGATTTGCAGGGTTCGGAGTCTATTGTCTTTGCTCATGTGTCAGTTCTGGGAATGAGGGGAAGCAACCGTAATACCGTTTCAAGTATGAAATGACCTGTCCCGCTTTAAAATAGGTTGGATG
>CAZQSF010000029.1:0-38946 GCA_964595955.1 uncultured Saprospiraceae bacterium | reverse complement strand
ACCCCTTCCCCCTTCTCAAGGCTTAACTTGGCGCGATAACCCGGATTATGCACGAGAACCGTGAACAATGACGATAAATGGCTGGAAATAGGCGTATTGTCACCCACCTTTATCAAGGTTTTTAATGCGGACATCCGAAGTATCGTCAGGATAATACTGACGAAGCTATGCTTGTCAGCATCTAAGACCCTGACAATTGCAAAATTTTGTGCCCCCAAATATGGATAGAACAGTTACCTAAGCATGAGACTGGCTTATTGGTAAAAACCTGATTTTCAAAATTTTGCAATTCGTCAGCCCTTTGGGCGGAAAATTCACCGAATTTTCCGGGACAGGTCGTCCTTCTCGCACCAGTCGCAGCGGTTTTTGTCGCTTGAGTTCATGCGGTAGTTTTATAGTTCACCAAGGTACGATGAAGAAGGGTCCGGATTCTCCTGCAACCCCCACAGACCTGCGCACCGGATGTTCTGCCTCCGCCAGGCAAGCCTACCAAAGAGTTCGCGCACCACCGGCGCAGACTCAGGACTAAAGACTCAGGACTCAGGACTAAGGACTAAGGACTTAAGACTCCCAACTACCCCCTACTCCCCCCCTGAATACACCTTCCCCTGCAAGTACTGCGACAGCTCCGTGATCGTCTCGATGCCCAGTTCTTCGGCTTGTTCGTTGCGCATCATCAGGGCGTAGGAATTGTTGAAGCCGATGGGCTCCAGCCAGATCAGCCCGTACTGCGCGCGGCAGGCCTCCTTTACGTACTCGTACACCGCCTGCGGGCTACCGGTGAGTTCGGCTACCGTTTCGTTCGGCGTATCCAGCAGCACGAGCAGGCCGGTGCCGGTGTACTCGGGATAGAGGTCCACCTCGCCGGCCAGCAGGGCGTTGAAAACGATCTGGGTGCCGCCCAGGCCGCTCTTGAGCTCCACGTCCAGCGGCAGGTGATTCTCGATGAGGCGGGCGTAGAGCTCGCCCAGGATGTACTGCTCGGTAAAGTTCTTGGCGCCGATCACCAGGTCGGGCGAGCCGGTATTGCGCTCCCGCCCGGTGGGGAAGCCTTCGGCCCGCAGGAAATCCTCCGCCACCCGGGCCGGGCTGCGCTTGAGCTGATCCACCTCGTAGTTGAGCCGCTGCATGGTACTGTCGGGGATGCGGCCGGCCAGCAGGTTGAGCACTGAGTCCAGGCCCGGATAGCGGTCGAGCGAGGGGCGGCGCACCAGCGGCGCCACGAAGTAGGGCGGGAAGAAGTTGCGGTCGTCTTCCAGCACGCGCAGGTCGAAGGCCTGGATGCGCCCGTCGGTGGAGTAGCCGCTGATCACGTCCAGGCGGCCGTTGTGCAGGGCGTCGTACATGAGGGCGGCGTCCATCTGCACGGTCTTGAGCGGCAGGGGGTAGGCTTCCTTCAGCTTTTTCCAGCCGTCTTCCCGCTCAATGAACTCCGAGGGCAGGCCGGCGGTAAAGGGCTGCGGCCGCAGGGCGTCCCAGGCGGCCCGCCCCAGCAGGAAGAGCAGCAGGGCGCCCAGCCCCCAGAGGATGGGCCGCAGGTAGGTGCGTACGTGTTGCTGGATGAGCCCCAGCCCGGCGTCGAGCAGGATGGCGAGCAGGGCGGCCGGCACGGCCCCGGTGAGGATGAGCAGGCTGTTGTTGAGGGCGATGCCGTTGAAGATGAACTCGCCCAGGCCGCCCGCTGCGATGAGGGCGCAGAGGGTGGCCACCCCCACGTTGATGACCGCCGCCGTGCGGATGCCGGCAAAGAGGGTGGGCAGGGCCAGCGGCAGCTCCACCTTGGTGAGCAGCTGGAAGTTGGTGAGCCCCATGCCGCGGCCGGCTTCCACGATGGCGGGATCCACGTCCTGAATGCCGGTATAGGTGTTGCGGATGATGGGCAGCAGGGCGTACAGAAAGAGGGCGATAATGGCCGGCAGTGCGCCGATGCCGAGCAGGGGGATGAAAAAGCCGAGCAGGGCGATGCTGGGGATGGTCTGCACCACATTGGCCACGCCCAGCACGGGCTTCGACCAGCGGGTGTAGCGCGTGAGCAGGATGCCGGTGAGCACGCCCACCAGGATGGCCAGCGCCACCGACACGCCGGTCAGCCAGAGGTGCTCCAGCGTGCGCCGGCCCACCGACACGCGGTTTTCCACCAGATAGGCCCACCACTCGCTCAGTATGTCCACTTAGGTGTTGTTTTCGAGTTCGTCCTTGTACAAAAAATAGGCGCGCAGCAGCTCGGCACGGCGCACCTGCCCGTACCCCCGGATGTGCACCTGCCGCAGTTGGCGGGTGGCCAGGGTCTCCAGGGTCTGGAAGAGCGGATCCTCCGGGCCGGCCTCCAGGGCGTGCTCGCTGCCGGCTTCCGCCGGGTGCAGCTCCAGGAAGGGCAGGACCTCGCGCAAGGGGATACTGCGCAGCTCTAGCTCCAGGCGGCTGCCGTCGAAGAAGTGGCGCACGAAGTCGGAGGCCGGATGCAGCAGCAGCTCTTCCGGCGGACCGATCTGCACGATGCGCCCCTGATCGAGCAGGGCGATGCGGCTGGCCAGTACCACGGCCTCGAACACGTCGTGGGTGACCAGCACCACCGTGGTGTGCAGCTCGCCCACCAGGGCTTTGAAACGGTCGCGGGCCACGGCCCGGGTGATGGGGTCGAGCGCGCTAAAGGGCTCGTCCATCAGCAGCAGGGGCGGGCGGGCGGCGATGGCCCGGGCGATGGCCACCCGCTGTTGCTGGCCGCCGCTGAGCTCGTGCGGGTATTTCCTGCGATTGGCTGCGGGGTCCATCTCCAGCATGTGCAGGGTCTCGTCTACCCGCTCGCGGATGCGCTTCTCCTTTTCGCCCAGCAGGCGCAGCACCAGGGCGATGTTGTCGGCCACGGTGTAGTGGGGGAAGAGCCCGTTCTCCTGGATCACATAGCCGATGCGGCGGCGCAGCTGCACGGGATCCTCGTCGGTGACGTCCGCTCCACCGATCCAGATGCGCCCGCCGCTGGGCTCGATGAGCCGGTTGATCATCTTGAGGGTGGTGGTCTTGCCGCAGCCGCTGGTGCCCAGCAGCACCAGGATCTCGCCTTCGGCCACCTCGAAGTCGATGCCGTCTACCGCCAGGGTGCCGTTAAAGGATTTGCTGAGGTTCTCCACGCGAAGCATAAGCAACGAAGATAGGAATTCCTCCCCGGGGGCTGCTCCGCATTGGGCCTTCCCGGACCAAGCTGTATTTTTACGGCCTCAAACCTTCCCCTATGACCTTACCCAGACCGCTGCCCGTGACCGAACTGGCCGAACTGCTGCAGGCCAAGCTGTACGGCAATACCAAGCTGGAGATCACCGGCATCAACGAGATCCACCAGGTGGAAGCCGGCGATCTCACCTTTGTGGACCACCCCAAGTACTACGACAAATCGCTGAATTCGGCGGCCGGGGCGGTCATCATCGACAAGAAGGTGAAAGCCCCCAAAGGCAAGGCCCTGCTGGTGCATCCCCGCCCGTTCGACGCCTACAACGAGCTGGTGCTGCGCTACCGCCCCTTCCGTCCCCTGCAGACGGCCATACACGAAAGTGCGGTCATCGATCCCTCCTCCATTGTGGAGCCCGGAGCGATCATCGGTCCGGAGGTGCGCATCGGGAAAGACTGCCACATCCAGGCCCATGTGGTGATCGCCGAGCACACGGTGATCGGCGAGCGGGTGATCGTGCAGAGCGGCTCCATGATCGGCACCGATGCCTTCTACTTCAAAAAGACGGACGAAGGCTACGTCAAATGGCGCAGCGGCGGCCGCGTGATCCTGGAAGACGATGTGGACATTGGCGCGGGCTGCACCATCAACAAAGGAGTGAGCGGCGACACCGTCATCGGGGCCGGCACCAAGCTGGACGGGCAGGTGCACATCGGCCACGACGTGCGGGTGGGCAAGCGCTGCCTGTTCGCCGCCCAGGTGGGCATAGGCGGCAATACGGTCATCGGCGATGAGGTGGTGCTGTACGGCCAGGCCGGCATCGCCCAGAACCTGACCATAGGCGACCGGGCGGTGGTGCTGGCCAAGTCGGGCGTTTCCAAGAACCTGGAGGCCGGCAAGGTGTACTTCGGCTACCCGGCCGGCGAGGCCCGCAGCATGTATCGCGAGCTGGCGGCCCTGCGGCACCTGCCGGAGTTTTTCAATACCTATTACGAATAAAAAAGCCCCTTCAACAGGCTGCTGAAGGGGCTGAACGTATCATGAAAAAGCTATTGCTTGTTGAGCCGCTTGGTCGTGATCACTTCGTTCTTCAGGTTGAAGAACTGGACCAGGTACATGCCCCGCGGCAGGTCGCCGATGTAGTAAGTGCGATCGTCCACGACCGTAAAGGTCTTTACGCGTTTGCCCACCAGACTGTACACATGCATTTCCCGTACCTCAGCCGAAGCCTGGGTGAGGCCGATGTAATCCACCGCCGGGTTGGGATATACGGTAACCTCATCGCCCGGACCCCCATTACTGGCCAGGGGCTGGGCAAACCCAAGCGAGGTGAGGAAAACCAAAAGGACGAGTAGTACAACTTGCTTCATGCAGTCGGGGTCTTAGAACAGCGTTTCTCAAATATACACATTCAATTCATCAGTTGGCAAACCCGTTAGGATGCGTTAAAGGTACTTTAACAAGCGGCGTATCCCGCTGTGGATACTAAAGAGACAAACGGACCGGCCCCAAGGTTGGACCCGCAGGCGACATTTAGGCTTCTTCGGCTTCGACCAGGTTCTGAAAATAGTCCACAAAATCCGCCAGCGTCATGCTGCCCACATCGCCTTCGCCCTGGCGGCGCACCGATACGGTGCCTTCGGCTGCCTCTTTTTCGCCCACGATGAGCATGAGGGGCACTTTTTTCAGCTCGGTATCGCGGATCTTTCGGCCGATCTTTTCGCTGCGATCGTCGATGAAGCCGCGGATGTCGTGGCGGGCCAGCTGCTGCTCCACTTCGCGGGCGTAGTCGTTGTACTTGTCGCTGATGGGCAGCAGGGCGAACTGGTCCGGCGTGAGCCAGAGGGGGAACTTCCCGCCCGTATCCTCGATGAGGATGCTGATGAAGCGCTCCATGGAGCCGAAGGGCGCCCGGTGGATCATCACCGGCCGGTGCGGCTGGTTGTCCGCGCCAATGTACTCCAGGTCGAAGCGCTCCGGCAGGTTGTAATCCACCTGAATGGTGCCCAGCTGCCAGGAGCGGCCCAGGGCGTCCTTGATCATGAAGTCGAGCTTGGGCCCGTAGAAGGCCGCCTCGCCCAGCTCGGTCACCGTTTCCAGGCCGGCTTCCTCGGTGGCCTCGATGATGGCCCGCTCGGCCTTGTCCCAGTTTTCGTCGCTACCCAGGTATTTGCCGGGATCGTCGGGATCGCGCAGCGAGATCTGGGCCGTAAAATCCTTGAAGCCCATCTTCTTCAGCACGGTTTTGGTGAGGTCCAGCACGTTGAGGAACTCGTCCTTCACCTGGTCGGGCGTACAGAAGATGTGGGCGTCGTCCTGGGTGAAGCCCCGCACGCGGCTGAGACCGTGCAGCTCGCCGCTCTGCTCGTAGCGGTACACCGTGCCGAACTCGGCGATGCGCAGGGGCAGGTCGCGGTAGGAGTGCGGTTTGTGGGCGTAGATCTCGCAGTGGTGCGGGCAATTCATGGGCTTGAGCAGGAACTCCTCGCCCTCCCGCGGCGTGTGGATGGGCTGAAAGCTGTCCTCCCCGTACTTCTCGTAGTGGCCCGAGGTCTGGTACAACTCCTTCTTGCCGATGTGGGGGGTGGTCACGAGTTGGTAGCCGCGCTTTTCCTGCTCTTCGCGCAGGAAGTTCATCAGGCGGTCGCGCAGCTGGTTGCCCTTGGGCAGCCAGATGGGCAGGCCGCTGCCCACCCGCTCGCTGAACATGAACAGGCCCAGCTCGGCCCCCAGCTTGCGGTGATCGCGCTTTTTGGCCTCCTCCAGCATGTGGAGGTATTCCTTCAGTTCCTTTTGCTTGGGGAAGGTGATGCCGTAGATACGGGTGAGCTGCTTGCGGCTCTCGTCGCCCCGCCAGTAGGCGCCGGCCACGTTCAGCAGCTTGGCCGACTTGACCTTGCCGGTATCGGGAATATGCGGCCCCCGGCAGAGGTCCACGAACTCCCCTTGCTCATAGAAGGTGATCTCGCCGTCTTGCAGGTCCTCCAGCAGCTCCAGCTTGTATTCGTCGCCCTTTTCCTGGTAATAGGCCACCGCATCGGCCTTGCTGATCTCCTTGCGCACATAGGGGTTCTTCTGCCGGGCCAGCTCCAGCATTTTCTGCTCGATGGCCGGCAGGTCGTCGGTGGAGATGACCCGGTCGCCGGGGTCCACGTCGTAGTAAAAACCGTTGTCGATGGGCGGGCCGATGCCGAATTTGATGCCCGGGTAGAGTTCTTCCAGGGCCTCGGCCATGAGGTGGGCCGAGGAGTGCCAGAAAGCGGCTTTGCCCTCGGGATCCGACCAGGTGAGCAGCTGCAGGCTCGCATCCCCGTTGATAGGGCGGGTGGCGTCCCACACTTCGCCGTTCACTTTGGCGGCCAGCACATTGCGGGCCAGGCCCTCGCTAATGGATTGGGCGATCTCCAGCGCTGTGGTTCCCTGCTCGTACTCCCGTACCTTACCGTCGGGAAAGGTAATGCGGATCATGGTTTTGGTTTTGAACGGATCTGCCCCGGGGGCAGCCAAATGGTTTCCAAAGGCTGCAAAATTAGGGAAATTCTCCTGGGAAAAGACCGGCAGTCCGCCCGTTCAAAATGACATCCCTCATGACGAGGCCCCGTTCTAGTGCCTATTTTTGAGGTTGATGTAACACCCGAACCCATGTCTCAACGTTTAGACGGTTTTTTGCGCCCCAGGCACCTGGCCATCATCGGTGCGTCCGATCGGGAGGGCTCCATCGGATTCACGGTGATGGAAAACATGCTCGATGCGGGATTCAAAGGCCGTTTGTATCCGATCAACCTCCGGCACACCAGCGTGCAGGGCAACAAAGCCTATCGCCACATCGGCGACCTGCCCGAACGGGTAGACCTGGCCGTGATCTGCACCCCCCTGCGCACCCTGGCCCATGTGGTGGACGAATGTGGCGAAGCCCAGGTAAAGGGAGTACTCATTCTCACGGGCGGCTTCCGGGAAGCCGGCGAAAAAGGATCCGAACTTTTCGACGAGCTGAAAAGGCTCTCGCGGCGGCACGGCATGCGCATCATCGGCCCCGGCAGCCTGGGGTATCAGGCGCCCCGGGGGGGTATCAACGCCAGCGCCATGGCCCAGATGCCCCTGCAGGGCAACCTCGCCCTCATCAGCCAGAGCGGCGCCCTGCTCACGGCCGTGCTGGACTGGGCTTCCCAGCAGAATGTGGGCTTCAGCCATGTGCTGTCCATGGGCGCCATGATGGATGTGCACTTTGCCGACCTCATCGACTTTCTCGGCAGCGACGCCAACACCTCCTGCATCCTGCTGTACATGGAAAGCATGAAGGACGCCCGGCGATTTATCAGCGCCGCACGGGCCTTTTCGCGCTCCAAGCCCATTATCGTGCTCAAGGCGGGCCGCAGTGCAGAAGGCGGAGAGGCAGCCCGCTCACATACGGGCAGCCTGGCCGGAAACGACGCCGCTTTCGATGCCGCCTTCGCCCGGGTGGGCGTGGTGCGGGTGGAAACCATCGCCCAGCTCTTCAACATGGCTCAGGCCCTGGCCATGCAGCCCCGCCCCAACGACAACCGCCTGGCCCTGGTGACCAATGCGGGCGGCCCGGCCGTACTGGCCACCGACTACCTCATCCGGGCGGGCGGGCGGCTCGCGCCCTTCAAATCGGAAACCCTGGAAAAGCTGGCCGCCTTGCTGCCCGGGCATCTGTCTGCAGGCAATCCGGTGAACCTGGGCGGCGATGCCGGGCCGGAAGCTTACGAAGAGGCCGTCCGAAGCTGCCTTCAGGATTACCATACCGATGGGGTGGTCGTCATCCTCACGCCTCAGGCCCATACCGACCCCAAACGCATAGCCGAAGCGGTGGTGTCGGCCGCACGCCACGCCTTCAAGCCCGTGCTGGCCGTGTGGATGGGCGAAACCGGGGTCTGGGAGGGCCGGGACGTACTGGAGCAGGGCCGCATTCCCCACTATCGCTTCCCGGAGAGCGCCGTGGATGTGTTCGTGCGCATGTTTGCCTACGACCGAAGCCTGCGCTACCTCTATGAAACCCCAACTGCCATACCCGACGATTTTAAGCCGGACCAGGATGGGGCCCGCGCCATTATCCGGGACATTTTAGCCCAGGGGCGGCGGCAACTCACCGAGGTGGAAGCCAAGCGCCTCATGGCGTGCTACGCCTTGCCGGTGGGGCAGTACGCCCTGGCTACCACCCCCGCCGAAGCCGCCGAAGCCGGGGTCGCCATCGGCTTTCCCGTGGCCATGAAGGTCATCTCGCCCGACATCGGCCACAAGACCGACCTCGGCGGCATTGCCCTGAATGTAGTTGATGAAAAAGAGGCCCGCGAGGCTTTCGGGCGCATCCGCCAGGCCGTGGCCGAGCAACAGCCCGAGGCCGCCTTTCAGGGCGTACTCGTCGAGCGCATGATCCCCACCCCGGTCGAACTCTTCATCGGGGCGCGAAAAGACCCCCAGTTCGGCCCCGTTATTGCCGTAGGGCACGGCGGCCTCGGGGTCGAGGTGTTTCGCGACTTCCGCGTGGGGCTCCCCCCGCTCAATATGGCCCTGGCCCAGCGCATGATCCGGAGTTTGCGCCTCTATCCCTTGCTGGACCGATTCAACCGGGCCGGCCACATCCGCCTGGAGGAACTCTGCGTCAGCCTGTGCAAGTTCGCCTATCTGCTCATGGATTTCCCCGAGATCCGCGAGATCGACATCAACCCCATTGTGCCTTTCCAGAACAGCTGGCGGGCGCTGGACGCCCACGTGGTGCTGGCCCCTCCGTCCCGGCAGGAAAAGCAGCACGCCTACGGCCACCTCGTCATTTCGCCCTACCCCATGCAGTACGTGCGCGAGGCCCGGCTGCGCGACGGACGGCCGATCACCCTGCGCCCCATCCGGCCGGAAGACGAGCCCCTCGAAGAAAAAATGATCCGGCATCTGTCCGACCAGAGCCTGTATTTCCGCTTTTTCGGCCAGATCCCCAAGGTATCGCACGAGTGGCTCAGCCGCTTTACCCATATCGACTACGACCGGGAGATGGCCATCATTGCCGAACTGGAGGAAGCCGGCGAGCGCCACATGATCGGCGTGGTGCGCCTCATCGAGGACCCCTGGGGCGAAACGGCCGAGTACGCCATTGCCGTGGCCGACCCCTGGCAAGGGCAGGGGCTGGGCAACATGCTTACGGACTTTATCCTGGAGATTGCACGCGACCGGGATCTGAAGACGGTGTACGCCTCCGTGCTGGCCTCCAACAAGCGCATGGTGCACATGTTCGAGCGCCGGGGCTTCCGCATCGAGCGGGAGGATTTCGAATCCTACTCCGTAGAACTCGACCTGAGCAGGCCCGCCGAAAGCTGAAGAGCGCGCATTACTTCTTTTTGTCCTCAAAACACATGTTCCGCACCATTCGGAGCTGCTCGCGATCGCCCAGTACGATAAAGCTGGACTGGGGCCGCAGCACGGTCTCCGGATCCGGATTCACAATGTATTTCCCCTCGGGGCTTTTGTAGCCGATGATGTTGGCCCCGGTGAGTTTGCGGATGCGCAATTCGCGGATGGGGCTGTCGCGGATCTGCAGCGGCATGTCTTCGTAGTGAAGTTCCTCGAAACCGATATCGGAACGGGCCTCGTTGGTGATGTAGGAGAAGAATTCTACAGCACCGGGTTTGGACACCAGCGTAGCCATGTAAAACCCGCCGATCTGCTCGGGCCGGATCACGTGATCGGCACCGGCCAGGCGAAGTTTGCGCTCGGACTTGGAGTTCAACGAACGGCTGATGATCTCCAGTTCGGCATTGAGTTAGCGGGCGGTGAATACCGTAAACAAATTCTCCGAATCGTCCGGCAGGGTGGTGAGCAGGGCGCGGGCCCGTTTGATCCCGGCTTCCAGCAGCACCTCGTCGTTGGTGGCATCATTCTGGATGTACAGGATCTTGTTTTCGTCCTTTCGAATGAGTTCCACCTCCTTTTCGTCCTGTTCGATGATCACGAAGGGAACCTCGTGCAATATGAAATGGGAGACGATTTCCCGGCCGTACTTCCCGTATCCGCAGATGATAATGTGCCCGGAGAGCTTTTCGATCTGCGAACGAATGAGGTTGGTATGCATCTGATTGAAGATTTCCCCCTGGATGACGTAATAGCTGAATACCGCCAGCAGATAGGCAAAGATGCCGATATTGAGCAGGATGTAAAACGAATTGAAAATGCGGCCCTCCGGGCTGAGCGGGCGGACTTCGGTGTAGCCGACCGTGCTGATGGTGATGACCGTCATGTAAAAGGCCTCGCCCAGATTGTAGTTTTCAATGAAGTAAAAGCCCAGGGTGCCGCCTACCAGGGTAAACAGCAACAAGAAGACGGCCACCCGCACATTGAGAAAAGAAGAGGGGATGGTGTATATGTTCAGTTGGCTTCTCCGGTACATGCGTCGGGTGCCCCTTTTTTGGCGGAGCCTAAATTTTCCGCTATTTTACTAAAAGATCAGATAAGGGCGGAGAGCCCGGAATTATGCTCAGAAGGGAATTGAAAAGAAAAGGGATCGTTGGGCTTTGGCTTCTGCTGGCCGGCCTGCCGGTCAGCCTGGCCGGCCAGTCGCCGCTGGCAGAGAAGCAAGCAAAAGCTTTTGTCAAGGAACACAAGCACAGCGGCCTGGTCGTGGCGCTGATCCAAGGCCAGGAGGTGCGCATACGAGGCTACGGCCAGAAGAGCCGGAACCAACCGGACCCGCCCGGCGAGTCGGACCTCTTCGAACTGGGCAGCCTCACGCACACCTTCACCGTACTGGCGATGCTCAGCGGCCAGCAAGCCGGTCGCTATCTGCCGGAGGATCTGATTCAGGACCACCTGAAGAATCCGTCCGGACTGCCCTTCTTCCAGCCTCACGTTTGCGTAGAGATCCAGGATCCGCGCCAGCCCAACGCCAAACGCCTCATAGCCTGTTCGCCCAAGCCCGGAGCCGAACCGGTCTGCATTACGTTTTGCGACCTGGCCTCCCACACCAGCGGTCTGCCGCTGGCCCCGGAGGAAAGCTACGACTGGATCCCCTTTCTGAACCGGGAAAAGTGGGATCCTCAAATTCAGCCGCTTTCCCGAAGCGATTTTCTCAAAAGCCTGGCCGAAAAAGCCTTGAAGTTTGCGCCGGGCTCGGCCTTTCGCTATTCCAATACGGCCATGGCTCTGCTGGGAATCCTGCTGGAAGACATCCACGGCCTTCCCTACGACAGCCTGCTGGCCCGGTTCGTTACCGGCCCGCTCCGCATGCCGCACACCCGGACGAACGCCCCGGAAAGCGAGGTCTTGCCGGGCTACAACCATCGCGGAAAACCAGTGCCGCTGCTCCGGCTGGATGCCATGCGCTCCGCCGGCGGATTGAAGTCCAATGCCCGGGATCTGGCGCGCTTCATTCAGGCCCATTTCGTGGCTTCCCCCCTGGCCGAGGAACTGGCCGTCAGCTTGCAGGATCGCATAGAAGTGCAGTTTCCCGATATCCCGGAAGGTACGCTGGCCGGCTACGGATGGTTTTCCAACAGCCTGCAGGAAGGCAGCGGCAAGCGGATGTACTGGCAATACGGCGGAACGGCCGGGCACCGGGCATTCATGGCCCTGGAGCCCAACAGCCAGACCGGGGTGATCCTGCTGACCAACAGCACCGGCTCTCTGCCGCAAATGGGAAAAATCCTTCTTCAGTCGCTGAACCCCTAAATGCAAAACCCTTGGTTTTGCAGTATGCGTTTGCGTTTGGGTGTGGGAGTGGTTGATTGCACACGGGAACACCCCTTCCTTACTTTTGAGATTGTACTTGAAGCGGTATTCGCAGTTTTCCGGATAAAATAGGTCTTGGTAGAACGGTCATTTTATCCGGAAAACCGCATTAGAACCAAGCCAGGGCATGCCAGGGCGAATCCAGGTCGCGAAGCAAGGCCCGGGCTCGCTCCCCTTGTGGATGGGTGGAATCCCGGGCGATCTCCCCGAACAACTTGCGGGCGCGGTCTTCGCGGCCCACGGCCAGCAAGCACACGGCCAGGTTCCAATCCAACTCCTGCAGATCGGTCCAACTCGCCACTTCCGATGAACGCTCCATCAGCCGTTCCAATCGGGGCAAGGCCTGGTCGAATTGATTTTCTTTCATAAAGCGATGGGCCAGCAGGTATTGCCCTTTGAGGAAATTGGGATCGGACGGGTCCAGGTCGTCGAGCAAGGCGATGGCTTCCGCGCTGATCTGGCCGGACCGGATCAGCGACTGCGCCTCTTTAAAGGAGCCCGAAGCACCGCGGTCGGCCTGGAGGGTAGTCAGGGGAGCCATGCGGTAGGTTTCGGCCAGGGCCGCTTCCGAATAGTTGAGTTGGGCATATAAAAGAACGCTGGCGGCAGCCACCAACAGCAGGGAAGCCGCAATGCCCAGGCGGCCCAGGGAAAAGAATCGGGAGCGCACCCGGCTTTTCGAGCGGATGTGATCCAGGCGCTCGCGGATCTCGTCTTCTACGAGCAAGGGGCCGGCTTCGTCTGCCAGGCGATGGAGGGCCAGCCGTTCCCGAAGGCGTTCATCCCCCTGGAGTTCGCGCTCGAAAGACGCTCGCTCTGAGGTCGACAGGTCGCCGTGGAGGTATTGTTCAATGCGGTCGAATTCTGAATTCATCGGTAGTGCTTTAGCAGCTGCCGGATGGCCGGTTCCTCTTCCAAAAGTTGCAGGAGTTGCTTTTTACATCTCGATTTGTAGGTGATGGCCGTGCGTTCGCCCTTCAGGTCCAACTGTTCGGCGATCTCGCGCATGGCGTAGGACTGCGCCCACAGTTTGAAAATCGTCTGGCACTTGGCAGGAAGCCGCTTCAGCACCTGGCGAAGCAACTCCTTTCGCTCTTCGGAAACCATTTCATCCACGGGCGATGCTACGCGTTGGATGAGCCGGGGGTTGTCGCCCTCCTCGGCCGGCCGTTCTTTGCTCTCCTTGCGGTGTAATTCCCGGCATTTGTTCAGGCAAATGCCCCGGAAGTAGTGAATCAGCTCTCCGTTGACAGCTTGTGCGTCGGTTTTTAATCGTTTCGTAAAATCTACCAGGCTCTCATGAAAAATCCCCTCCCACCCCTCCAGACGCATCGCCCGGAATTTGGCCGCTGTCTGTCGGGCTGCTTTCCGGTATGCCGGATGGTGGTACAGGTGTTCGAGTACGCGATCTTGCGCAGTTCCACCTGCTGCAAGGCCTTTGAGGATTTCAGGATCGGTCATTGGATTGCCCCTCGGTTCATGGTGAAGTTACCGGAAAAAAGGTAAACAATAGCGGGTGGGAAACCCTCCGAGACGGAGGATGCTTCGGCCGGATCCCACCAATTTCACTAAATTCCCATTTTCCTAAAAAAAGCACTAAAACATCGGATAGATGAATGGGATGACTCGCAACGTTTCCGCACTTTTTCTTCTCGCTCTTCCCCTTTTCCTCCTGGGACAGAACGTCCAGCTCGAACACCTCAAAGGCTTGACGATGCGCTCCGTCGGCCCGGCGGGCATGAGCGGACGGGTGACCTCCATCGAGGTGGTGGAAGATCGGCCGGAGGTCATTTACGTCGGTACCGCCAGCGGCGGCCTCTGGCGTTCGACCAGCGGCGGCACGGCCTGGGAGCCGATTTTCGATGAGCAGCCGCTGCAATCGGTGGGCGCCCTGGCGATAAACCAGGACAATCCCGACGAGCTCTGGGTGGGCACGGGAGAAGGCAATCCGCGAAACTCCCAAAACAGCGGAGCCGGCATCTTCAAGAGTCTGGACGGCGGTCGCAGCTGGACCCGAATGGGCCTCGAAAACACCAAGACCATTCACCGCATTCTGATCAACCGCCACGACCCTCGCATCGTGTATGTCGCAGCCCTGGGCTCGGCCTGGGGGCCGAATCCCGAGCGAGGGGTATTTCGCACCACCGACGGCGGGCAGAGCTGGGAAAAGGTTCTGTACGTCAACGACAGCACGGGCTGTGCCGACCTGGTCATGGATCCCCGCAACCCCAACAAGCTCGTCGCCGCCATGTGGGAATACGGCCGCAAGCCCTGGACCTTCCGGTCCGGCGGCGCCGGCTCCGGCATCTACATCACCTATGACGGGGGCAAGACCTGGACCGAGCGCACCCACGAGGACGGTCTGCCCAAGGGCGATCTGGGACGGATCGGGCTGGCCATTGCAGCCAGCAAGCCCGAGGTGATCTATGCCCTGGTAGAAGCCAAGAAGAACGCCCTGTACAAGTCTACGGACGGGGGGCACGAGTGGAAAAAGATCGCCGACGAGAACATCGGCAACCGCCCTTTCTATTACGCCGATATTTTCGTGGGTCCGAAAAACGAGAACCGGCTCTGGAACCTGCACTCTCAGGTCTCCAAGAGCGAGGACGGCGGCAAGACCTTCGAAATGGTCCTGCCCTTTGAGTGGTTCGGCGGCGTCCATCCCGACCACCATGCCCTTTACATCCATCCGGAAAACCCGGATTTCATCTTGAACGGCAACGATGGCGGGCTCAACATCTCGCACGATGGCGGCAAAACCTGGCGCTTTGTCTCCAACCTGCCCCTCGCCCAGTTTTATCACATCAACTACGATATGGACATTCCCTACCATCTGGCCGGAGGCATGCAGGACAACGGCACCTGGGTAGGGCCCAGCAACACCTGGAAGCGGGGCGGCATTCGCAACAGCGACTGGCAGGAAGTCTATTTCGGCGATGGTTTCGACCTGGTGTTCGATGCCACGGACAACCGCTACCTCTACGCCATGTCGCAGGGGGGCAACCTGGCCTATGTAGACCGCCACACCGGCAAAACCCAGTTTATCCAGCCGGTGCATCCCGAAGGCGTCGAGCTGCGCTTCAACTGGAATGCCGGCATTGCACAGGATCCGCACAATCCGAACGGCATCTATTTCGGCAGCCAATTCCTGCATTACACTACGGACCACGGCCAGCGCTGGAGGCTGCTCAGCCCCGATCTCACGACCAACGACACCAGCAAGCAGAAACAATACCTCAGCGGCGGACTCACCATAGATGACACGCGGGCCGAAAATTTCACCAGCATCATCGCCATTGCGCCCAGTCCGCACAACGCCAACGTCATTTGGGTGGGTACGGACGACGGCAGGCTTCAACTCACCCGCGACCGGGGGCAGACCTGGACCGATCTGGCCGGCAAACTTCCGGGCGCCCGGGCCGGCAGCTGGATCCCTCAGATCGTGGTTTCCCCTCACCAGGCCGGAGAGGCCTTCGTGGTGGTCAACGACTACCGGCGCAACGATTGGCGCCCCATGGTCTACCACACTTCCGACTTCGGCGCTACCTTCCGCCGCATCGTGGATGAGGAGCAGGTGGAAGGCCATGCCCTCAGCATCGTGCAAGACCACCAAGAGCCCAACCTCCTTTGGCTGGGCACCGACTACGGCTTGTACGTGAGCTTTACCAAGGGCGCCGACTGGCAAAAGTGGACGAACGACTTTCCCTCCGTATCTACGCGCGACCTCAAGATCCACCCCCGCGAAGGCGACCTGATCGTGGGCACCTTCGGTCGTTCGGCCTACATCCTGGACGATCTGGAACCCCTGCGCGAGATCGCTCGCACCAAGGGACAGGTACTGGACCGGGAATTCCGTCTGTTTGATGCCCCCGACGCTTACCTGGCCCATCTGCGTTCCGTGGACGGCGCCCGATTCATAGCCGACGGCGAGTTCGACGGCGACAAGCGCCCTTACGGCGCCTTGCTCAGCCTTTGGGTTCATCCCGATCTGAAAAAGGACAAGCCAGAGGAGGACGAGAATGCCGATACGGAGGACGAGGAGGAGTCCTCCAAAAAGAAAGACCGCAAAACCGACAAGCTGCAGGTCGCGGTTCTTGACATGGCCGGCGATACCGTCCGTCAATTTTCCACGGAAATAGATACCGGCATGCAACGCATCAGCTGGGATCTTCGCCGGAATGGCGTGCGCTATCCCAACCGGCGGGAGGCGAAGCCGGATGCCGACCCGCCCCGGGGCATAGAGGTTTTGCCGGGCACCTACCGGATCGTTGCCGTCCTGGGCGACTCCAAAGACTCCACCAGCGTACGGGTGCACATGGATCCACGCATCGAGGACGTCACGCTGGCCGGCCTGAAAAAGCGGCATGAAACCTTCACCGGCTTCTACGATCTGGTCGAAAAGGCATCTACCGGTTTCGGCCAGCTGCAGGAGGCCGAGCAGACCATTGCCCGGGTGAATACGGCGCTGGAAACCCTGCCCGACAGCACCCAAAAGGAATTCAAAAAGCTGGGTAAGAGTCTGCAGGACAGCATCAACCGGCTGGAAGAACTATACATGCTGCCGGAGGATTTCAAGGGCATCCGGCGCAGTACGGGCAAGCTCAACAGCACCTTGAGCCGGACCGGAGGCTATCTCAGCGACCTGGAGGGCCCCATCACGCAAGGCGCCGAACTCATGCTGGCCGAAACCCGCAGACAGACCGAAGAGGTCCTGGAGCAGATCCACCGCTTCATGACCACCGACTGGGCGGATTACCGCCGAAAAGTGGAAGCCTTGGATTTCTCCCTTTTCAAGCCGTACGAAGCGGTGCGTCTGGAATGATCCAGCTGCTCGCTGCTCATCGCGTTCGGCCGGCCTCATACTGGGCCACCCAGTCCTGTGGGCTCACTTTTCCGGCCAGTTCGGCGATCAGGTCAAAGGGAATGTCATCCATCTTTTTGAAGCGGATGCAGCTTTTACCCATGTCCAGTTTGGTCCGGGCGTGCTTTGGATATTCCCGCACGAACCAGTCCAACAAGGCTTCATCGGCATACAGGCCCATGTGATAAAGGGCTACGTGCCGCTTCTGAGAGGCCAGGTGAATAAAGGGCAGGGGTTGCTTGGGATCCACGTGGTAACCGGCCGGATACAAGCTGTGGGGCACGACATAGGCCAGCATATCGTACTGGATCGTCTCTTCGAATCCGGGGGGTAGCTGTTCAAGAAGGATCGCCCTCAGCTTACCGATCGCAGACCGCCGGTCATCGGGCAGATTGTCGAGGTAGGTTTCGGGGCTAATGGGCTTCTCGGCCATGGGTCGGTCTTTTTTCAAAGATAGGCAAGTGGGTTCAATACCGGCGCAGCCACCTGAAGGCGTGTTCCCACTGCCGGTCGTTCAGCCCGGGTATACACCACAAGCGGCACAGGGGTTCAATGGCCCGGGCTGCCGGGGCGGCGCCCATGTCGACCACCTCAAAGCCGAAGCGCTCGCAAATGGCAGCTACCTGCGCTTTGGCAGCCGGATCGTTGCCGCAAAGGAACATCGCGGGCGGACCGCCGGGAAAGTCGGGCTTGTACATGAAAGGCGCCCCGATGTGGCTGAACGCCTTTACCAGGCGCACCTCCGGAAAAGCGGCCTGCAGTTCTTCGTGCAGCGAGTGGTTGGGATCGGTAAAGAACGGCAGCACCCCCTGCTCGGGTTTGCCTTCGGCGATGGGGTTGGTGGGATCGATCATCACCTTGCCGCCAATCCCGGGGCCGGCCTGCTGAAGCACTTCTTTGGCTACCCGGCCCAGGACGGCCAGCACCAGCAGGTCGCCAAAAGCGGCCGTTTCAGCAAAAGTGCCGATCTGACCGCCGGTAAGGCTTTGCCATTCTTCCAGCTTGTCCGGGTGGCGAGTGCCGAGCTTCACGCGATAACCGTCCTCGACGAATCCGGCACCCAACTTTTGGGCTACGATGCCCGACCCCAGGATCCCTATTCTCGGCTTATCCATTTTTCGGAGAAGATACAAAATACCCCCAGCCGGTTTTGAATGGCTACCTTTATGCCGCGCAAGGCGCTGGCCGACAAGCAGGGGCCCCCTTCCGTTGCCCGCTTAACGGCACCTGCTCCATTTCCGCCAAAAGCCTTGCTCTGTACACGAGACAAGGAGAATAAGTACCTTGTCAAATTCGTCCCGGCTTGGGTGCCTGGATCCGAACCCAAACTTTTCGCATCGAATCCGACCTTGGTCGTATCCGCTTACGCATGAAAAAAAGTCCGCTCGACAACTGGTTGCTCGTTCTTTTTGCCTGCGCCACCTTGGGGCTGGCTCCCTACGTTCCGGAGCCGCACATCCTGGGCAAGCTGCGCTGGCTGCTCGGAGGCGCTAAGGGCATGCAGCCCATGGATTGGTTCGACCTGCTGCTGCACGGGCTGCCG
The DNA here is from genome assembly GCA_964595955.1 of uncultured Saprospiraceae bacterium. Classification (GTDB taxonomy): domain Bacteria; phylum Bacteroidota; class Bacteroidia; order Chitinophagales; family Saprospiraceae; genus JAJDFU01. The sequence goes on along the minus strand of CAZQSF010000029.1, from coordinate 20,646 downwards.
TGGCTTCTGCTGCTGCGGTTGGCTTTCATCGCGCTCACTCGCCGGTTTCGCGGCCGCTAGCCCCCCAAGGAATAGACGATGGGCTCTCGCTTGCTCGCAAGTAATTTGCACCGGCCCTCTGCCGCTCCCGACGGATCAACGTTTTGCTTCGTTCCGGTTCTCAGGTGAAGGCTGCTGAACCCGCCCATGCATGGAATTTTCGGCCCGGCGAATGGCCAGGTCTCCCTCCCCTGGTTTGCGGGCATATTCCCGAAAAAACCGGTTAAAGCCAAAATCGCCAAACGGTCGTCAGCTGCAAGGTCGTGTAGCGCCATTCGTGCAGGCCAGCCTGAACCCCCAGGCCAAAGTTCAGCGGGTACTTCCATTGACTGAGCAACTGGCCGCGATACACAATGGGTTTGTCGCGATTGTCCAGGTAGCCAATGTAGCCGGCCACCTGCTGGCGGATGCGAAGAGCGCCCAGGTCCAGGTCCAACCCGGCGCCAAAGAGGAAGCAGTCGTTCTGGCGCTGGAGCTGATCGCGGGAGTTGGCCTGATAGACCAAAAAGCCGACCATGCCGTGGGGCCGAAGGGACCGGATAAAACGGCTCTTCAGAGATAGTCGTTTTCCGGCCGAAAGGTCAAAGAAATAGCCCGGCGCATCCGTGTAGCGGGCACCCTCCAGGTTTCCGCCCGAGGCGGTGCGAAAATGCAGGCCCAGCAACAGATCGGGCCATCCCTTTTTGTCGCGCACGATCTGGATGTGGGTGCCGACTTGCAGGTCGCCGACAGCCCTGCCCCGCCCATCGAAATCGCGGGCCCGGCGTTCGTCCCGGGTGATGGTATCCATGCGATACCATTCCAGCGGAACGAGCGCCAGACGCAGCCCGACCCGGTCCGAGAAAACCGGCAGGAACAGTTCCGTAGTCAGGTTCTGAGTATCGTCTCCGGTGCTGAAATGCGCCGCAAAACCCGCCTCCAGGGTAAACGTGCTGTCGATCAGGCCTGGCTGTAGTTCGGGCACTGGCAGGGCGTTCGGCCCGAAATAGCCGGGCGAAATGATGAGGTAGTACTGCCAGGAAGTAAAGCCGTCCCACTGGTGTTTTGTGTTCCACCAGGTAAAGTCTTCCTGAGCGGCCAGGGGCCCGCTGAAGAGGAGGATCATCCACCAAAGGCAGGTTCGAATGCGCATGAGCTTGAAATTTGCAGCGCCATGGTAGCAACTTTTCGCCGGTTTTTTCCCTTCGACCCCTGCAAGGATCGAGCAAGCCACATCATTCAGCCAAAATAAGATCGGTACCAGTCCGTCTCGTGATGATCGATGGCGTTGGGATCCAGGCGATGGTCCGGATCCAGCTTGCGGTAAAGGATCTCCAGCGAGGCGAAATCGCGCTGGCTGATCACCGGGATGCCATGGCGGTGGAGCTGAGCGGCACACACGCCCATGCCGATCTGGTAGGTGGGCTTTTCAGACAGGCGGCTTCCGTCGTAGATCACCTGGCTGCCGCAGGCGGCGCTGATGTCCATGAGCACGGCCAGCTCTACCTGCCGGCTTTGGGCCAGGTCCAGCATGGCCTCCGAAGCGCGGATCATACCTTCCGTCCAGTCCACGCCGCTTTCGGTGAGCACCCGGGCACGGCCCTCCAGCACGTCCAGGCCGGTGCCGCCATGGATGTCGCACAGCTCGCGGGGGGTGCCGAAAGCATAATCCTCCGGACAAAAGCGAATGAGACGGATGGTGTCATAGTCGACCAGGCGCTTCGCCCCCGGATGATCTCCGTACGAGCTGCCGTCGTAGCCGCAGAGGGTGCCCAGCAGGCAGGCGCTGACCAGCACGCGCAGAGGGTCGGAGAGCGTGGGGGTTCGAAGAGCTTGGATGGCAGAGCGATCGGTCATTTGAGAAGACTGAACGAGCGTGGAAAAGATACAGAATATGCTCTTCTCCCTGGTGAATTTCATGGTTAAGGTTCCCCCGGCCTTTTGTTCAGCCTGGCAATAGCCACCCATCGGATGGTGACGATCCAGACCGGCTGCGCCGTGTCAGGATGTCACCAAATCAGCCCCAAATACAAAAGGAGCACCGCATAACTCCGGTGCTCCTCCTTCCAGAGCCACCCATCGGACTCGAACCGACGACCTACGCATTACGAATGCGTTGCTCTACCAACTGAGCTAGGGTGGCATTTAAAATGGGGGAGAAGGATCCTTTGCCCCTTCTCCTCCAAAAGCGACGCAAAAATAGCAAGTCCGCGCAAAAGTCCCTATGGGTAAGCAAAGGAAGTTTCCCAAAAAGATCCACCGCTTTTCCCGAATGGAGAGGATTTAGGCCCCGGGATGCCGTCCTTCCTACTGATAACTGTCAATACCAAAGGAGGAAAAAGTCACTTCCTTTTTCCTGCAAAACCTTATCTTCTATTATTGACTCCTGGCCGACGAGAGATCGCTGCCGGCGATCAGCAAGTAGTTCTTTTACATACTTAACAAACCGCGTACAGTCATGAAGAAGTGGATGTTTTTTGCGGTGCTCTCTTTGCTCTATCTGGGAATGGCAGGGGGCCGTAGTGTGGACAATCTGGCGCTCTTTCCTTCCCTTTCTGATCAAGACACTGTCCCGCAACGAAGTGGAATTGTTCCTGCCGAAGCCGCTTCGGCAGAGCGCGACTCCGATCAATACGTATATGGAGGTTCGGTCATCGACAACCCGCCTACGGGCCCGGCCTTCCTGAACATTTTCGAAATGATCCGTGGCCGCGTACCCGGGCTGTGGGTGAGTGGCCAATTCTTCAATTACCAAATACGGATTCGAGCGGCTCTGGGGCCACCCCTGGTGGTCGTGAACGGCATGCCCTACTACGGCTATGACGACAGGCAAATCAGCGAGTTATTGATGATCATCCCGCCCATGGACGTGGATTACATTCAGGTTGTTAAAAACCCCGGACAAGCCTCCATGTATGGCCCGGGAGCAGGCAACGGGGTGATCCTGATCCACACCAAAAGAGGGGCGTTCAAATAGCAGTGCTCCTCCGGTGTTAAGCCCGTACAACAAGCAACGCTTTGCCGTTGTGAAGCATGCTCACCCATACTTTGCCAGCAAGTCCTTCGCATAGGCGACCGGCCAGGGGGCCACACTGGTATCGGCTTCATCATCCAGGCGGATCAGCTCGTAGACGATCCGGCTTCGGGTCAGGGGGGGCTGCAGCAGATCGGACAAGGGCTTTTCCAGATACTCGGCATACCAGAGCGCCCATTCGGGATCTACACCGTCGGTTTCGATAAAAGCCTGATGATGGGCATGGGCGGTTTGGGTGAGCAGATCGGCCAGGGCTTGTATGTTCGGGTTTTCCATAGTGTGCACGTTAAGCGGCCCGTCTGAAATGCCTGCGCCGCGGGCGAACCGGCCTATTTCTCATATTGTGGAATGTTGCCCATGGTCAGACATACTTCAGCTTGCCCTCGCTATCCCACAGCCCCCAATAGGCGCCTACATCCCCTTCCGAGCCAACTTTCCAGGCTTCGTCAAAGGAAGAGAAGTAGAACAATTCAATGCCTTCCTGAGCGGCCCATTGCTGTACATTCAGGAAGAACCGGAGGGCGTTTTCCTCCGACGGCAGAGCATCGCCCAGGCCCTGCCCCTGGCTCGGCCATCCGGTTTCCGTGATGATCACGCGCTTGCCCGCAGCGGCATGCAAGGCCTGGTAGTACATCTGTTTGATATGCAGCCAAGCATATTCAATGTGGCAACCTTCCCAATACGGGTAACAATTTGCCAGGATGAGATCGCAGGCCTCTGTGATGCGAGGCCGGGCACTGAATTCGTAATAGGCATCCACATAGCCCACCGGCGTATCCGGTAGCGCCTCTTTGACGCGGGCGATGTATTCCAGAAGCTCTTCTTCCGTCAGATCCTTTCGGTACATCACCTCGTTGCCCACGGCTGCAACGTCTACATAGCCCTCTTTTGCCAGGCGGATCAACCCGCTGATCTCTTCTTCATTCAAGGCCTTGTCTTCGCCCAGCCAGGCGCCGACCAAGGTTTTCAATCCGAACTCCCGGGCGACAAGCGGGATCAGCTCGTTTCCTTCTATGCAAGAAAACGAACGGACCCATTGAACATGCGGCGCAATAATGGCCATGCGCCGCCGGATCTGCTCTTGGGTCAGCACCGTGCCGGGTTCCTGACCTTCCTCATAGGCACTGTAGCACAGGCCGTGCAGGCCCTTTGCCAGCATTTTCCGGAAAAGTTCGCGCAGGTCTTCCAGGCTGCGGCCGGCGTAGTCAATACCTTGAAATTCTTTTACCCGTTCCGCTCTAAACGACATAGGCTGTTGGCTTTAGGCGATAAATTTTTGCTTTTCGTTTTTGTCCCACAAGCCCCATCGAGTGCCCACTTCGCCTTCGTGATACACCTTCCAGGACTCGTCAAAGGAGGAGAAATAGAACAGAGCAATGTCTTTGTCCTTAGCCCACTGCTGGGCATTGATGAAATATTTCATTGCATTCTCAGCCGAGGGTTTTGCTTCCAGCACGTCCTGCCCGGCGCTCGGCCAACCGGTTTCGGCGATGATCACTTCCTTTCCGCCGGCGGCTTGTTCGGTCAGTTCGTACATATACTGCATGTAAAGCAGGGCTTGTTCATTGCTGGCCCCTTCCCAGAACGGATAACAGTTTATGAGTACCAGGTCGCAGGCCTCCACCAAAGCGGGGCGTTCCACGAAATGGTAATAGGCGTCTACATAGCCTACGGGAATGTGTTTTGGGAGCACGGCTTTGACCTGTCGAATGTACTCAATCATCTCGGATTCGGACAGTTCGCCGCGCAGCAACACCTCATTGCCGACAGCCGCTATATCCACCTTGCCGTCCTTGGCCAGTGCGGATAGCGCCAGGATTTCCCGTTCGTTCCGTCCCCTGTCATTGCTTATCCAGGCGCCTACCAGGGTTTTCAGGCCTTTTTCCCTGGCAATTCGCGGGATCCATTGATTGCCTTCGGTACAGGAAAAGGAGCGTATCCATTGGGTATGCGGCATGATGAGGTTCATTCGCCGGCGAATCTGGTCTTCCGATAGAATGTCGCCCGTTTCCTGGCCTTCCACATAGGGGCTAAAGCACAATCCGTGCAGGCCGTTTTGCAGGGTAGCGGCAAACAGGGCTCGAATTTCGTCGATGGACTTTCCGTTGAAATCCACTCCGACCAGGCCATTCCAGTTCAGTCCGTCTTTTTTCAACGCGAGCAGCTTGCCCGGCAAATACGCAGACGAGCCTTTCTTGGCTGCCTTCCTTCGCTCTATAGCGGCATGGATCTCATTGGCCCGTTCTTCGGTGAGATCGTAATTGCGCATGACCAGCAAGGCAATGAGGGTCCCGAAAATGGGAACACCGGAATAAAAGAGCCGCAAGCCGGTCATGGCTCCCTCCGGCTGTACGGCGAGGTCCGCATTGAATCCGACCAGGGTCATGATGGCACCACTCAGCAGCCCGGCAATGGCAAAACCGAACTTCACCATCCACCAGTAGATGGCGCCGAAGATCCCCTCCCGCCGTTTTCCGGTATTCAGTTCATCCAGATCGACCACATCTGCCGTCATGGACATCATCAGGGTAAAAAGGCTACCGATCCCGAAGGAGAAAAAGGGAAGCGCGAAGATGAACATATACGGCTTGCCCGGTACGAAGAGAAACCAAAGCATGATATATCCGACAATGGAAATGCCCTGGGAAAGCATGAAAGCTCTTTTCTTTCCCATTTTTTTCGACATCCAGGCCACCGTGGGAATTACGGCGAAGGTGGTAACCAAAGCGCCCAGGCTGCCGAATAGGGTAGGCCATACGCCGGCGGCCCCCGCATCCCCGTCAAATAGATAGTAAACCACGATAAAGAAGGAGAAAGCCGCTACCGTATTGAAGGCATTAAAGATCATGAAGGTAGCCACACACAACCTTCGAAACGGCACACATTGAAAGGCCTCTACAAAACCCTTCAGTATTTCTTTCAGGCTGCTGCCGACGGTTTTCAGGCTTAGCGGAATGAGGCTCTCATCGTTCTTGGTGGATCGGCTTTTGATGAAAATGGCAGGCATCATAGCCAATACCATGCACGAGAGGCCAACCCAAATGGAGAGCTCCCGGGTAGCCGAGTCCGCATTGGGAAACCAGCTGTCGTCGTACATAACCACCCAAAACCAGGGGGCAATTACCCAGGCCCATTGCCCGATCCACTGAGCTACGGCCATAATGCTGGTGCGCTCGTGAAAGTCGTCACTCATCTCATAGCCCATGGCCACATAGGGCACGCTGAAAATGGTCAGGCCCAGATAAAATACAATGGACCAAAGGAGGAAGTAGGTGAAATTGTAGTTCACGCCGTTTTCCCGGTACAGTTGCCACATCACCACAAAGGCGATGCCCATGATGATAGCGCCGGTAAAGACGTACTGTCTCCGCCTTCCCCATACCGAGCGGGTATTGTCCGAAATGAACCCCATGATGGGGTCGGTAATGGAGTCAAAGACCCGGGGGAGAAAAAAAAGGATGCCCCACATCCATCCGGGGAAGCCTAGGTCCTGTACCAACACCACCATGAAAATGCCCAGCGCAGCGGGAAACATTTGATTGGCCAGCATGCCCAGGCCAAAGGCGACCTTCTGCCCGAACGGGACTTTGTTTGCGACGGCTGTTTGCGAACTACTCATGGTCGGTACTTCCTTGGGTTATCAAAATCGTTTGAATGGCTTTGCCGCTGATCTTCAAGGGGGCAGCTTTTTCGCCCAGCGAAAGGGCAAATGATTTTTCGTTTTCGGCCGGGTTAAAAACCACGACCGCAATCGAACCGTCGGGGTTTTGTGCGGCGGTGACCATCAGGTCGCGGACCGGGTTTTCAAATCCGATCCGCCTGGCACCCGGGCGGATGAATCTGCTGAAATGCGCCAGGGTGTAATACAGGGGCGTGAAATAGACCTCATCCTGTTGCGGATCCACAATCACCGGCGCTACACACCAGTTCTCGGCCCAGTTGGGCCCGCCCTGCCGATTTAAGACCATGTTCCAGTCGACCCAGCCGTCGACCCAGTTGTTGAGGCAGCCGATGATATCCCGGGCGTAGCGAAAAACCGGGACGTATTTCGGATGGAGGTGCTTTTTCTCTTCCGGGGCCCAGTCCCAACCCCAGTCGGTGGCTTCCTTGGACCAATACCGGGCGTCGTTCTGCCACTTGGGCACCTCGGCATCCACACAAGCCTCGGACTGGATCAGGTGCTTGCCGGGAGCGGCCTCGTGTGCATACTGGAGTGCTTCCGGAAACCACTCGTAGGTGCTTTCATACCAGTGCACCGCTGTGCCGTCGTAGTACCGGGCGGCCTCCTCGTCCGAATACATGGCATCGATCCATTCCTTCAACTCCTCACCCCGGTTCTGGTCGTAGCCGAGGATCTTCACGTCCTGTCCGTCGGCTTCCAGGCGGGGTCCCAGGTGATTCTTAACAAAATCGTTCATCTCCTGCGGGCTGAAGTGCATGCTCTCCCAGTTGCTGTCGTTACCCAGGGGTTCGTTCTCTACGGTGAAGGCCCAGATATCGATCCCTTCCGAGCGGTACGCCTCAACGTATTTGGAGAAGAACAAGGCCCAGGTACCGTAGTATTCGGGCAGCAGCTTTCCTCCCCGCCAGTCGTTGTTGTCTTTCATCCAGGGCGGTGCCGTCCAGGGCGAGGAAATGACCTTGAATCCGTCTGTGGAGATGGCCATGGCCTCCTTGATCATGGGAATGATGTCGTCGCGGTCTTCGTCTATAGAGAAGTGCGTCAAATCGCGATCGCCCGCTACCGGGGCATACGAATAGTTGCCGAGGGAGAAATCGCAGGAGTTCATATGGGTCCGGGTCAGGGAATACCGGGCGCCGCTTTCCCCGAAGTAGGCTTCCAGGATCCGGGTGCGGCTCTCCGGGCTCATCCGGTTCAGGAGGGAGGCGGAAGCCTCGGTAAACGAGCCGCCGAAGCCGGTAATTGCCTGGTAGGTTTCGCCGGGCACTATCCGAATTGCCGGCGCTTCTTCTCCTTCGGGAAATTCCGTTATGGGTTCGAGCTGGTTCCCGCTCGCAGAGGTCTCGTAAACGGTTACGTCCAGTTTTTGCTCGGAAGTGCAAGCCGTAAGCATGATCGTCGGGAATAAGATGAACCCCAATTGGTGTAACTGCATCATCGTTTTGATTTTAGCCCTTGCAAGCCCCCCTGGGCTAATGCCCCTTTAGCGGTGGCGTCAGGGCAGCTTCGAGCACAGCAGCTTCATTGCCGTCATGCGTTTTGGCAACTGCATGTCCTCCGCGCGTCAGTCCGTCAAAAATGCCCTGGTCGACCAGGTCCCACAAGGCGTATTTGGCCTGGCCTTCCACGGTGAAGAGCCCGAAGTGGTTTTCCGATCCGCCCGGGTTTTGGGCGTCCTTCCAGGGCTCATCAAAGGCTTCGAAATAAAAGCAGGAAATACCGGCTTCCCGGCTCCATGCCCGCATAAGCCGATAGTAGATGGCCGATTTGTATTCGTCGGTTGCCTTCGAGCCCCCTGGGCCATAGTGCTCGTTGGAGGCCGTGGCCCAGCCCGTTTCGCCGATATGGATCGGTTTGTCGATCTCCAGGCTCCTGATGTAGGCGGCAGTACTTTGGTATTGCGAAATGGCGTAATCCCGGGCCCGTTCCATCGCCGCGCTGATCTGCCGGAGCTTGGGCAAGCGGGCTTCCTTTGGGGTGACATACCAGAAATCCGGGTTGTAATGGGTATCGTGCATGGGGTAGGTATGCAGCGAGACGTAATCGACAGCCCGTATCAGTTTTTCCAGGTCTTCGGTGTGGTATTCCTCCCCCCCGCCGCCCCAGGAGGCGAAATTGTCGGAGCTCGTGATCCAGAGGTCGTCCGGTAATTTTCCGGACTGCTTTAGGGCTTGCAGGTGGTTGACCCACTTCAGGATGACCCCGGCCTGCACGTAGTAGCCGGCCGCCCATTTGACCATGGCCTCGTTGCCCACGGCTATGATCTTCACAATGTCCGGATGTTCCTTCGCCATATCCACCGCCCGGCGTACCTCGGCGGCATTGGCTTCCTCATCTTCGGCATCGTGATCCGGGTTGGCGGTCCAGGCGTCTTTACAGTCGATCCAGGCCCCGAGCATTACATACATCTCAAAGGCCGGGTCTTCTTCTTTTAAGCGACGGATGGCCCTCAGCACATTGGACGCGTGTTTCAGCTTGGTGTGGTAGGTCCGCAGGACCCGGACGCCCATGGCCGAAAGGATTTTCATGTCCTCCATCAGCTGCTCTACGGTTGGCTGGATATCCCGGGTGTTCTTCCGGTATCCACCGAAAGCGATCGCCGGATAATCCGGGTTGCCCAGTATATCCTCGGCGGTCAGGTGCCCAGCGACAGCAGGCAGGTTGGCTTCTTTCATGGGTTGGCTGTTTTGGCAAGAGAGCAGAAGACCGAATGGGGTCAGAAGGACTGCTATGATCGATGCGGTTTTCAAGGTGTCGTCGTTTCTTTGAAAGAATGGTTGCCGGCAGCAGCCGGGTGCCTTGATTGCTTCCGGCGGCCGGATCGTATGTTGATGTCCGTGGGCTGCCCTCCAGGTCCACGGCAAGTCCTCGTATCCTTCGAGCTTCTGGTTACAGATCGGGCAGTTGCCGGAAAAACCCCACGCCAGGCAACCCTCCGGTTTTATCTGAGCTCGTTCGCATCCAGGTGAATGACGATCCGGCGCACTTCGCCGGTCCTTCCGAATACCTTTTCGCTCGCTGAAGCATCCAGTTCAATGGATTCAAAGCGAACCCGGGGCTGGTCGTCGAAAATCACCTCGGTACGGTTGTGCTCGGCCAGCCGGTAAACAACGGGCACCTGGCAATAGGTAAAGCACAGCGAGCCTTCCTCCAGGGGTATCCGTTGCGTTTCAGCCCGGACGTCCACGTAGGCAAACTCTTCGGCTTCTGCCAAAAATTCCGACCGCCGGAGTAGACAGGGGTTAAACTTCAGGCGGCCGTCCCGGACGAATACGCCCAGTTCGCCGAACCGGCTCAGAATATCCTCTTTCACCTGCCCCGTCATGCCGGGCTGCTGAGCGCCCCGGCCAGCCGGTGTATGCGAGTAGGGGTCGATGGGAAAGGCCCCGTACAGCGAAGGCGGTTTGTGTATGCCGATCCCTTCGTTGATCTCGTAATAGTACTCCAGCAAGCGGCCGACCACGTCCTTGCTTTCGCCCGCTTCAATGGCTTCCAGGCTGCACTCCTGCACGGCCAGCAGCAATTTGGATACCATGTGCCAGTAAATGGACCCCAGCCCCTCATAACCGAAGAAGGTGCCTGACCGTCCGGTAAAGGCTTTGTGATTGAACACCTGCTCGAACAGCTGTAATACCTGCTCTTCCTCCCTTTCCACCAACGGTCCGTACTCGGTTTGGGAGAGGTCTTCCAGGGCCCGGCGCAGGTCGTTGGCATTTTTAAAATGGCCGTTGAAGTGGTAACCACCTCGTATGTCTTGTTCGATAATCGCAACATGCCCGTCGTCCACCAGTTTGTGCAGCAGCTCGGAGGATTCGACCGAGGCTTTCGGGATGGTGTTTTTCTCCATAAAGCGAGGCAGGTCCTTATCCGGATAGAGGATGTAGCTGTACTGGTCCTCCCGGAAAAGGCTGCTGCTCTTCAGGGCATCCAATACCTCCAGCGCTTCCCGCGAAGCCAGGTAGCCCGAGCTCAAAACAGCCACCTGGCCTTCCAGCATTTCGCTCAGGTGGGACAGGGAAATCCCCTCGCCGCCCGATACGGTCATCAGGTTGTAGGCGTGATACAGGTGATCCGGCCTTTTATTGGCCGCTATCGAATGCTCCATATACTGCAGGCTCAGGTCCATGAAGTCCTTGAGCTCACGGATGCGGATGCCTTCCTTTTGGCCGGAAAAGGCCTGCCGGTAGATCGCGTTTCGGTAGTCGCTACCCGCCTGCCCCAGGTCGGTCAGAACCCGCCGTCGATCCCGGTCGTCCAGAGGGCCGGACAATAGATGCCGGTAACGGTAAAAGGCCTGAGCGACCTTTTTGAAGAAGGTCGCCAGTTCACTGGAGACCGCCACTTCGCCGGGGTTCGAAGCGGCGAGAAGCCCACTGAAAAAATGCAGAAACCGGCGCAGGTAGTACAGCGTGACCATGGATACGCCATGGCCGACCAGGGCGTTGTTCGCATCGTTCCATTCCGGGCGCTGGGTATTCATCCAGATGCCGCCTTCCGGTATGAAGTTGGACAGTTTGGCCAGTAGCGTGGCCAGAATTTTTTCAATGAAGTTTACCTGATAGATCGTCCCCGTTCGGTCCTTCAACAGCGCGGCATCGGCACCTAAATCCTTCCTCCTTTCGCGAATGTCTTCGTCCAGGTCCACATCAAACTCGATCGTGTCTTTCGGATTCTCGAGTATTTCGTCAAACGATTTGATCCGGTAGGGCACATTGGCATAGACAAAGCAGGCCCGGTCGAAATAGGTAGCCAGCCGGCCGGGCGCGTAATTCTCCAGAAACTCCAAAAACTTCAGCAGGTAGATGATCTGATGATCGCCCCAGTAGCCGATGTACGACCAGGGATCATCGGGCTCGATGGTTTCCCAGTCGAAGCCGTCCTTGGTGATCCGGTAGGGATTGTATCCGTCGAAGGTGGTCGCGTTCAGGAATTTGTGGATCATGCTTTCGACGAAGGCGGGGTAGGAACAGGCCAGGGCTTCCCAGTTCTGGAAGATGTCCCGCCAGTTGCCTTCGTAATCGAGCACTTTGGATCCGTCGATCTCGCTCCGGGTATTGATGGAGAACTTGTTCCAGGGCCGGCTGGGGTCGCCGTGTCTTCGGCTGAATTTGAGAGGCAGGTATTCCAGGGCCAGCCGCTGGAAGTTGGCGTCTTCGGTCTGGTCGGCCAAGGCCTTCAGCTCCATGAGGGAAAACCGCTCGGGAAGGCCGCTGAGGAGTTCTCCGGCCGATTCGAAGACCCTGCGGTTCGCTTTGGACAGGTAGGTCGAGAAATCCTCTTTTTCGATCTGGTAGTTGTCGTCGAATATGCCCCCGCGCATAATGTTGAACAGAACATTGGAGAAATGCCGGGCATCGCGGTTCTCATCCGCGGTAAGCTGCAGGCCGTCCGCGGCGGCATTGAGCGCGATCAGCCGCCGGGTGCCGGCTGCTATATCCCGTTTTACGAGCTGATCCAGAGCCTGCTCGCGTTTGATCTCCTCGGAAAGCCGCACTAGGGCCGAATGATTCTTATTTACATCGGCCAGGACCATCCACGCCTTTTCTGCTTCCGGGGCCAGCCGGATGTCTGCCAGCGCGAAATAGGCTCCCTTTTCGCCTCGCACATCCGTTTCTTCCCGGACGGAGCCTCCTGCCCGGAATGCGTTCAGCTGAAGGGAGGACAACAGGTACGAAGGATTCTCCAGGCCGAGCGACCAGGCGATGTTCGCCTTTAAAGCCTCACTGGGCTCGGCCTTATCCACGATGGTAGCGCTTAGCGAGAAAATGCCAAGGCCCACCTCTTTTTGGAGTTCGTTCTTTTTGTAGGCATCCACCAGGTTGCTCGACCGGTTCTGCAGGTCGCTTCCCACGCCCGCGGGCATGACGTTCTGGATGCCGTCCAGCAGGGTGATCGCCACTTCCCGCCGGCCGCGGTTGTGAAGGGTCGACTGTTTGACGAAGCCGTAGACATCGCTAAAGCTCCACTGGTACCGGAAGGCCAGTTCCAGGTCGTGATTCACCTCTTCAAACAAAATTTTGTTGCCGTATTCGCTCTTGAAAAGGTTCCGGCTGATCCGGTACTGACCATGCTGCCGGATCGAGAACGGCTCCCAAAGCCGGGAGTTGTCGTTTCCCCCCTGAACCCGAAGCAGGGTCTTGCTGCCCGTGATCTCCGCCGACTCGGTTATTTTGTCATCCGTGTAATACGGAAAGAGGGCGTGATCAGCATCTTTTCGCCCGGCGCTCAAGCCGCCGTTACTCGCAATGAACATCCAGTGGTTCGAATCGCTCACGATGCTCATAAAGAATGGGCGCATCGCATCGTGGTTTGCGATCTTGAAATAGGATTCGCCTTCTATCCGCACCCGGCTCATGGCCACGCGCTTTGCCGCCGTTGCGGTTTTCATCACTTGGGATTTATTTGAGCCTGGGATCGAGCGACGGGATTACATGGATTCCTGATATACCCTCACCCAATCCACCAGCATGGTCTGTGGAAACGGAGTCTGATCGGTCGGGAAGCCTACGAAGTTGCCTCCTACGGCAACGTTCAGCAAGATAAAGAAAGGCTGATCGAATACCCACTCCCCCGAGGCATCCTCCGGCTGGATCCGAAGGTAGAGGGTCTCATCCACGTAATAGTCAATATAATTTGCTCCCCATTCGATGGCGAAGACGTGGAAGTCCACATCAAAACGGTCATCGGGAACACCGTAGGTTTTGGTAATGGGGTTGCCGCCGGAATAGCCTGGTCCATGCACACTGCCGTGAATGATGTTGGGCTCCTGCCCGCGGTACTCCACGATGTCGATCTCGCCACACTGCGGCCAGGGCACCTCGTCGATATTGGATCCCAGCATCCAGAAGGCCGGCCATATGCCCGGGCCCCAAGGCATTTTGATGCGCGCTTCAAAGCGACCGAAAGCCTGTTCAAAGGTGCCTTTGGTCGTGATCCGTCCCGAAGTGAAAGCCGATCCGGCAAAACTTTCCCGACGGGAGGTAATGGCCAGGTTTCCGTCGCCGTCCAGGTAAACATTGTCGGTACGATCGGTATAGTACTGCAATTCGGCATTGCCCCAGCCGCAGCCGCTAGCCTGGTCGCAACCGTTGCCTATATCGTAAACCCATTTCGTCGAATCCGGTGCCTGACCGGCCTCCCCTTCGAATTCGTCGGACCAGACCAGCTGCCAGCTCCGGTCGACATCCAGATCGTCTTCGTTCTCACAGGAGAACAGACCGAAGGCAATGAACAGCAGCCCCACCAGAGCCCAAAGCGGGCCCCTTTGCTGGCGGCTGTGCAGGAAAGATATCGTTGTCTGAGATGAAAGATCCATGCTGTTTTTCTTTTGAAATTTACTTGTGGAAATACACATTGTCCACATAAACGGTGTTGGCCCCTGTCGGCTGCCCCACCAGAATGTATTGTGCAATATTCGTCCGGCTGGTCAGGCCGGTGAAGTCACTCAGGGGAAGGTCGTAGCTTATCCATTCGCCTTGTACGGGCGTTGCAAAATCGAGCTGATGTTCCACATCGTCGCCCCCGCCGAAGGCCCCGTCGGCCCCGAAATCCACCAGCTTGACCGCGAAAAAGGTGAAATCCGCCGACCAAACATCGAGGTGGAAATGCGTCATTTCGCTGGCGTCAACCGTGTTTGCAACCGTCTCAATCCCTACAAAGTCGAGCTCGGAGTACTTTTTGGTGGGGTTGCCCTGCACCGTCACATCCTCAAAAGTGGCCGCTGACCAGTCTGTGCGCCAGGTATCGACACTTACATCGGTGTAGGCATCGCTGAACAGCGAGATCACATCCGCCTCATTTTCTGTCGGCGTGGGGGCAGCCTGGCTGGGTTCCGTGCCCGGACTGCCGCCGTCGTCATTGTAAAAATAGATGTTGTCCACGAAGACCGTAGTTTCGCCCGTGGGCTGGCCCACCAGAATGTACTGGGCGATATTCGCCCGGGTGGTCAGGCCGGTGAAGTCACTCAGGGGAAGGTCGTAGCTTATCCACTGCCCCTGCGAAGGTGCGTTGAATTCGATCTGATGTTCCACATCATCGCCCCCGCCGAAGACGCCGTCGGCTCCGAAGTCGACCAGCTTGACCGCGAAAAAGGTGAAATCCGCCGACCATACGTCGAGGTGGAAATGCGTCATGCCCGTGGCATCTACGGTACTGCTGACCGTCTCAATACCTGCCACGTCGAGCTCGGAGTACTTTTTGGTGGGGTTGCCCTGCACCATCACGTCCTCAAAAGTCGCCGTCGACCAATCAGTTCGCCAGGTATCGACATTGATGTCCGTATAGGCGTCGGAGAACAACGAGATTACGTCCGCCTCGTTTTGCGTGGGCGTGGGGGCAGCCTGGCTGGGCTCCGTACCGCTACCGCCTCCGCCCCGGTAGAAATAGATATTATCTACGTAAACCGTATTGGGGTCCCCGGAAAGGACCAGCTGCGCCAGATGGCCGGTAGTGGTCAGCCCGGTGAAGTCGGATAAGGGAAGGTCGATCTCGACCCAGGATCCACTTGCAATAGCCGGTGTAGTGTTTTCGTCCAGGGTGATCTCGTGCTCCACATCGTCGCCGCCACCAAAGGCGCCGTCCGACCCGAAATCCACCAGTTTTATTTTAAATACAGCTGGTGCCGCCGTGGGATCACCCGTCCAGATATCCATGTGGAAGCGTTCCATCGCGGAGGCATCTACCGTCTGGGAAATGAATTCTATACCGGCAAAACTCAGGCCGGTATAAAGCTTGACGTCATCACCCATCACTTGTACATCGGCGACTTCGGCTTCGTCCCATTCGGCCGACCAGGTATCGACCGGCACATCGGCATAGGCGTTGCTGTACAACGACACCACATTGGCCGGGTCTTCGGTCGGGGTAGGGGCCGCCTGCGGGGGGCCTGTCGTACCGCTGGAACCGCTGTTGTAGTAATACACATTGTCGACAAACAGATTGGGCAGGTCGCCCGATAGGACCAGCTGAGCGATATGGGCCCGGTTGGTCAACCCGACAAAATCCGAGAGCGGGATGTCGAGGCTGACCCAATCCCCGGTCACCAGGGCCGGGCTGGTAAAGGTGAGTTCGTGGGAGGAGTCATCGCCACCGCCGAAGTTGCCGTCCTCGCCGAAATCGACTAACAAAACTTTGAATTCGGCGGGCAGGTCCGTGGGGTCCGGCGTCCAGATGTCGATGTGGAAATGGGTCATTTCGCGGGCGTCGATCTGCTCCGATTCCGTCAGGATGCCCACAAAGTTTAAGTTCTTGTATCGCTTCACATCATCCTGTCCGATCTGGACATCGGCCACCTCGGCCGTTGAAAACTCCCAGAAGGGATTCCAGGTGTCTACGGGCACATCGGTGTAGGCATTGCTGAACATGGAGATCACACTGTCCGGGTCGACGGTGGGCGTGGGTGCCGGCTCGGGCGGCAAGAGGGCCTCTCCGGAGGATTGAATGGTGAGCGAACCTTCAGCTTCTTGCTCGCCTACGGTGGCCGTAATAACGGTCTCTCCGGCGTCCAGGATGGTTACTTTACCGAATCTATTGACGGTTGCGATCGACGGATCCGAGGAGGAAAACGAGAAATAACCCGCTTCGGCCGAAGTGGTCTGGTCCACCCCGGTGGGCAGGTTGAAGGTCATGGCAAACTCCCCGATGAAAATGGAATCGCCGGTCTCGGCAATTACCTCCCGGTCCTCGCCACCGAGTATGGAGGGCTTGGGGTGGGCCAGGGTGCCGAGTTTTTCGAACTGTACCTCATCGATCCAAAAGGTGTATCCCTTTTCGTTTTCCGGCGGTTCGGCGTAGAACAGCATACCGATTTCCTGCGTGAGCACGGAGGGGTCGGGAATGGGAATGATGTATTTCTGCCAGTTCGAGTTGACCGGTATCGCCGAGAGGGTAACTCTCGTTCGGTCGTCGGGATTGCCGAAGCCAATTTGGTCGATGGTGGCGCCTTGAGTAGCCCGGGCCCAGAAGGTCAGGGCGTCAAAGCCGGAAAGATCGCGTCCGGAGCCTACGAAGAAAACGCCCCCGGCATAGCCGCCCTTGGGGTCTCCCGCATCCGGCACTTCAAAACGCATGGAAGCAGTGCCTTCGTAGAGTATCTGTTTATCTACCTCAAAAGCAGTTACTTTCGAGTCTCCAAAAGCCGAATAGGCTAGTCCCGCACTGAAACCGTCAATAAAGACCTCTCCATTCGCCGGGAATGTGGCCGGTTCCAGTTCGTCCAGGTCCCGATCGCACCCCCATACAAGAAAGAGCAAGACGGCGGTGAACGCAATGACCGGATGTTTATATTGAATACGAGCACTCATCTCCTATAGTTTTTGAATTAGTTTCCTATGTTAAAAATTACGTAGGTTCGAAGTTCCCATTCCTGCCCATTGTCATAGCCCGGCGCCTCGGGGTCGCAGACAAACTCACCACTTGGTTCAAGGGTTCGGGTCGGGCAATAGCGCGGCGAGAACTGATCCAGAGACCGCCAGGTGCCGAGGACGCCTATTTTCGTCTCGGGCATGAGGTTGAACCACTTGGGCTTTCCCAGGGTCGTAGACAGATCCAGGGCCAGCTGCAGTGGGAAGGTCAGGTTGAAATCCCGGTGGTAGTCGAAAGGCCCCCAGTCGTTTACTTTGACCATAGAAGACACTTTGATCCGTTTGTAGATCAACCGGACATCGGCCCCAAAGCGTTCAACGAGTCGATCGTCACTTCCGTTGGCCTGGGCGGTGCCCCCGTAGATGTTCGCAACGATCCCAAAATTCGGATTGATCTTGGATACGATGCGGGTACGGGCTTCCCAAAGATCCTGAGCAGGCGGCGCACCATCAAAAACGAAAAGCGTACGCCCATCGGCAAGAATACCAATGGCGGCGTCCTGGGTTGTAGGCAGGTGGCGATACACAAAACCGGCACTTATCGCAAAGGGTGCGTCTTCGGTCTCATCGTTATCCCAATCGTACATCCAGGTTGCCGGTGTGGGATCATAGGTGAACAAAATTTCGCCCCCCACCGTCTCCCGGTTGGCCCTCACCGCAAAAGGATCCTCCAAAATATTTCTCGGTCTTCCCGGCGCCGGTACATCCGCCGGTATCGGACCAACGATCGGTCGTTGCCATAAAAAGTTGGGGGCAATCTGAAAATTGCCCAAGGTGTAGGTGAATCCGCTTAGAAAGCTGAACTGGTTTCCGATCCCGCTCATGGTCGTGGGGAACCCAAGCCCTTCCTTGAGCCGCCATCCGGTAAAGGTCTGGGTAGCATCGGCTCCTCCGGTGGCCACCAACCCCAATGCAGCCCCCTGGGCATACCAGTTGATGGGGCCGGCTGAAAAGGTGACCTTGGCCTTACCGCCCCAGGTGTCCTTTGTCTGGATCTCATCCTGAAATACCTTGGTTTCGCCTCCGACCTCTTCCACGAGCTGAAAGTTTCTGCCCACCAGCGGCTGACCGCCCCAGATGCCCCCTAATTCCACTCCCAGCGGCCCGAATTCGCGTTTGACGTAAAGCGTCAGGCGGCGCGTTCTCGGCATGGGGACGGCAAAGGAACTCTCCGTGTTCCCGCGTTGGTCCAGGTCTTCATGGAAAATACCGGTAACCTCAAAGCCGGCAAATTCGCGCGAATACTTGACCAGAATGGCCGGGTTGGCGCCCCACCAAAGCTCCGGGCCCATAGCGACCTTCAAGCCACGCAGCGCTTTTTTGCCTTCGATCTCTACCCCCAGCGGCGCATCGCCATTGTAGATGTCGATACTCGGTCCGTAGTTGGCTTCGGGGTACAGGCCGAAAAAGTCGCCCTCGTACCCCCAGTGGTAGTGCCCCGTCCGGTAAAAGCCTTTGAGGTTGAACCATTCGTGGTTCCAGCTGAACTCGGCCTGGTACACGCGCAAGCGCTCCAGGGAGGTCAATCGGGCCTGGCCGTTGGGGCCATTGACCACCAGGGGCCGGCCTCGGTTCTCGTAAAAGATCTCGTTGATGGGATTGGTGGCAACATTTCCCAGAATGTTGACGGACATGGACGCCCGAACCCCTTCGGCGGGCTGGGCCTCGACCTCCACATAAAAGGACTGCATGTGGTCGAATCCGAGCTGATCCGGGAATTGATCGATCACGCCCTGCGGTGCCTCCCTGGGCGTAGAGATCAGGTCCCCCCCGGTGTTGAAGGTGTACAGCTCAGCCCGCAAATTGCTGAGCCGGACGATTTTGTTCTTTTCGGCCGTCAGGGCCGCCTGGTCGCCCCGCGCCTGTAAAACCGCTTCCGTCAGCCCGATCCCGGAAAAATGAGCATCCAGGGCTTCCAGGGAGGCTTCCCGGTCGTAGGGGTCGAAGAGGTGTGCTTCCTTTAGCGCGTAGTAGGCAGCCCGGGGATAAAGCTGATACACTCCGCGTTCATTGGTAGGGCCCTTGGCGCAGATGCCAAACCACTCCTCGTTCATGTTGTTCTCGCCCTCTTCAAAATCGCGCTGGTATCCTCCGTTGGCCCAGGAGGCGTTGTTGTCGTGTACACTCAGGTTTTCGGTCTGGCCGAATTTCCACCAACCGTCGCTGAACTGAAAGGTAAATCCACCGATGGAATTGCCGACCTTGCCCATGCCTGCGGCCTGGGCGTATATCTCCTGCCAGTTGCCCACCATGTAGTAGGCCTGGGAGTATTGATCTTCCTGATTTTCAATAGCATTGAACGCATCTGCACCGAACTCGGTGAACAGGATGGGCATGCCCAGTTCGTCCTTGACCCGCTGGAAGGCATCCCGGAAGGAAATGCCCCGGTACATATTGGTGCCGAAGATGTCGACGTCTTTGCATTCCTCTGCAATGATCTCGATGAAGAGCAGATCGCCGTTGCACATGGCCACCGGATGCGAACTGTCCTGACCTTTCATAAGCATAGCGGCTTCATTGAACAGCTGGTACATGGGCCGCGCCCGAACGGTCGACTTCCGATCTTCAAAGGGAATATCTTCTGTTTCCGCACCATCCCAGAACAACCCGTAGTTGTTCTCATTGCCCAACAGATACATGAGCAGGCCCGGCGTACCCTTGTAGGCTTCCACCATGGCCTGCACTTCGGAAAGCAGCAATTCGCGCACCCGCGGATCGGAATACTCCGTGTTGGCCATCCAGGTACCGTCTATGGTCAGGCCATACCGCCCGAAGGAGTGGTTGAGCATGGTGTAAATGCCGTATTTTTCATAGATGTACTGAATCCACCTGGGCGGCACCCCGGTGTATTGCCGGATGGCATTGACCCCCATGTTCTGAAGCAGGGGCATCTCGATATCCAGCGCAGCCCGGATGACGTCGTCCGATTGTTTCCACAGGCTGTAGTTGAAGTTGGTGCCGATCGGAAAATAGTCCCAGTTCATGCCGTTGATCATGAAATCGTTGCCGTTGACCACCAACTTCATTCCCTCAGCATTGGTGACAACCGATACCTGATCGGCCTGGGCGAATGCCGCAGCAGAAAAGAAGAGGAATAAAAAGGGTAGAAAAACTTTGTTCATGTTTGTCCCGGTTTATAGACGCGAAGCTCGTTTCGAAGTCTGCCTGTGGGTTGCGAGGAAATGCCTGGTCCGAACCTCAGGTTATTAATTGTAGCTCAACCGAATGTAAAGCGTTTTTGAAAGGCCGGCAGCAGAACCACCTCAACAATTTTTTCACCTCTTCGCCCAGCCACTACTTCAAATCTTTTGGCCAAAACTTATAATATACTGATAATTAGGTACATTGGGCAAATAATGAACTGCGCATGCACCGCAAAGAGTACAACATTCGGTTTGTCACATGTCTGACTCTTTTCCTGTTGCTTGTGCAGCAAGTGCGGGCCGATTTCGGAAAGTATCCCATCCAGAATTTCACTTCGGCCGAATACAAGGCCGGAATTCAGAACATCGATTTTGCCCAAAATCGGGATATGACCCTGTTTGTGGCCA
>CAZQSF010000028.1:0-39172 GCA_964595955.1 uncultured Saprospiraceae bacterium | reverse complement strand
TTCACCACGGAAGTGTACGCGCCGCGTTGGCAGCAGCCGGGAAGGGCTAGTTCGGCCTCCAAAGCTCGGCGTATTCGCGGAAAAAATCCTCCAGTCTGCGAGCCGGCTTGCCGATTATGTCGACCGTATCCGGGCTGGGATGATCCTCTTTTCCTTCCCGGACCAGCCGGTATAAGAAAAGGGTGTCCTCGGTCTCGTCAGCAGACCATCCCCAGCTCGTTGCCAGCTTGCGGAAATCCGCTTCGCTGACGTCCTCGTAGCCCACTGCCAGGCCACAGGCCCGGCTAATTCCCTGCGCTACCTCGCCGTGATCGAAAGCCTCCTCGCCGGTTAGTTCATAGGTCTGGCCGGCATGCCCGGCCGTGGTAAGCACCCGGGCCACCACCGCTCCAACGTCCCGGACATCCACAAAAGCTGTTTTGGCCTTTCCCGCCGGCAAGGCAATGACCCTCTGCCTCCGAATAGAGGGAAGCAGCCAGCCGGTAAAGTTCTGCATGAACCAACCGGGACGAAGTACCGTCCAGTTCAGGCCGGAGCTGCGCACGGCTTGCTCGATCCGATACATGGGCCGGCCGGGCACATCGCCGGTGGTGCGGCCGGAGCTGTACACCAGCCGTTTTACGCCCAACTGTACCGCGGTGCTCACCAGGCGCAGGGCGGCCGGTGCCGGATCTTTGTGCGGCGCGATGAAAAACAGCGCCTCCACACCTTCGAGGAAAGGGGTGAAGGAATCCGGTTGGCTAAAGTCGAAAAAGTGCCAATCCAGACCGGACCGCGACAGTTTGCCGGCGGCTTCCTCCGGGCGGCGGGAAGCCGCGCGAACCGGACCGGTAAATCCCAGCGCAGCCAGTGCATCCAGGCTCGCCCGCCCAATGTTTCCCGTAGCTCCGACCAATGCAATGGGTTTCATAAAATACATGCTTTTAAAAGGGGTCTACATCGACCTGTACGCGAACGCCGGAAAGCCCATCTGCTCCGTGCAATTGGTCGGTGACTTCCCGGATCACTTGTTTGGCGAAAGCAATCTTTCCGGCATGCCGTTCCAGTTTGACCAACATATCCATGAGGTAATACGCGCGAACCCGAGATACATAGGGCACTGCCGGACCGATGACCCATGAGCCCAGTTTTTCTTTGAGCAATCCCGAGAAATAGACGGTTCCCCGGTCGAGCACCTCGGGCTTGCGATGCTTGAGCGTAATGCGGATCAGGCGGTAAAACGGAGGGTATTTAAACTCGTGGCGCTCCTGAACTTCCCGGCGGAACATCGCCTGGTAATCGCCGCGAAGTACGTCCTGCAGCACGGGATGGTTGGGGTTCATGGCCTGAATGACCACCTTGCCTTGCCTTTTCTTTCGGCCGGCCCGGCCGGCCACCTGGGTCATGAGTTGAAAAGCCCGCTCGGCCGATCGAAAATCGGGAAAGTGAAGAAGTTGGTCGGCGCTGAGCACGCCCACCAGCCCTACGTGCTCAAAATCCAGGCCTTTGGTCACCATTTGCGTCCCTACCAGGACGTCCAGGCGGCCTTCTTCGAAGGCATTGATGATGCGGGCATGCGCATGCTTCGAACGAACGGTATCCAGGTCCATCCGGCCGATCTTGGCGTCGGGCAGGTAGATCTGCAGTTCGTCTTCGATTTTTTGCGTACCGAAGCCCCGCAAACTGAGTTTTGGATTCCCGCAAGCCGGGCAGGCGGTAGGCAATGCGGTCTGATAGCCACAGTAATGGCATTTGAGTTTGCCCTGCGGCCGGTGGTAGGTAAGGCTTACATCGCAGTGAATGCACTCAGCATGCCAGTCGCATAGGTCACAGCGATAGAGCGGAGCAAATCCGCGACGGTTTTGGAAGAGAATGACCTGATCGCCGGCCTCCAGAGCGAGCCGGATCTCATCCAGCAGCACGCTGGTGAAATGAGACTGCAGCTTGCGGGCTTTCATTTCCTTTCGGGCATCCACCACCCGGACTTCCGGAAGTTCTATTCCGCCGAACCGCTCCGGCATCTCGACCAGCCCGTACTTTTGGGTTCGGGCATGCTGATAGGATTCCAGCGAGGGTGTGGCTGTGCCGAGCAGCACTTTGGCCCCGTGCTGAGCGGCCAGCATAATGGCGGCATCCCGGCCCTGATAGCGAGGGTTGGGATCCTGCTGCTTGTAGGACATATCGTGCTCTTCGTCCACGATAACCAGCTTGAGCCGGCTGTAGGGAAGGAACAGCGCAGACCGAGGTCCCAGGACCAGGGGTTGTCCCTTCAGCACGGCCTGCCAGAGCTCAACGCGCTCGTTGTTGTTGAGCCGGGAGTGATAGACCTTCACGTCGTCACCAAAAATGCGCTGAAGGCGCTCGATCACCTGGGCTGTCAGTGCAATTTCCGGCAGCAGGTAAAGGACCTGTTCGTTTCGGCGCATCGCCGCCTGTATGAGTTCCATGTACAGGCGCGTCTTGCCACTGCCGGTCACGCCGTGCAGCAACACCACCTGCCGGGTCTCAAACTGTGCCTTCACCTCGGACAATGCCCTTTGTTGCTGTTCGCTCAAAGGGGGCAGGGCCTGCGTTTCTTCCTCATAAGCTCCCAGCCGACTAACCTCCCGCTCATACACCTCCACGATCCCCTTTTTGACCAGCGCATTGACCACCGAGGCATCGGCCTTGGCCAACTTGTAGATATCGGCCTTGCGCACGTACTCTTGCTGGCGGGCGAGCTGCACATAGGCCATGAGCGCTTCCAGCTGCCGGTTGGAACGGCCGCACAGGGCAAAGGCATCCTCCAGGCGCCTTCGGTCGGAGGCATAGGGCTCTTGCAATCGAACACAAGCTGCTTTTTTGGGCCGAAAGCGATCCTTCAAGTCTTCCTTGAGATAAATGATCTTTTTGTCCATCAGCCGGCGGATGACCGGGAATACCGTCTTGCGCTGGAGAATGCCCCGCACATCCTGCAAACTCAGCTCCTTCTGGATCTTCAGGGCTTCGGCAATGAGATACTCCTGATCGTCCAAACCGGAAAAGTCGTCCTCGAACAAGGGACTGAGCGTGATCGTCGTTTCACTGGCCAGGCGCAGGTGAGCGGGCAAGGCCGCGTGCATGACCTCGCCAAGCGTGCAGCCGTAATAACCGGCCATCCAGGACCAGAACTTGTATTGGATCGGCAGGAGGATGGGTGCCTCATCAATGAGGGCCAGGATAGGTTTCGGCTTTTTGACCTGTGGAGACCGCTGGTGCAAGGCGACCACCAGACCGGAGTACAAGCGATTCCGGCCGAATTGGACCTCCACCCGCATTCCAAATTTCAGATGCCCGACCAGAGACTCGGGTACGACGTAGGTGAACGGCTTGGGCAGGGCCAGCGGAAGAACCACATCGGCAAAGGTTCGCACGGCTTTCTGAGGGCTGAAAATGAGGTCCGAATCGGTCAAACTGCTTGTTTTGATAAACTTTTCGAAGATAATACCAATTCATTAAGAGGAGTGGCGTTTGACACAAAAAGTTGTTTTTCGCGCCTCCGGTGCAAGGGTCCTTTTATATCTTTGCCCACTCCCTTGTTTGGAAATACTTACACGAACCCTTACATACAATCCAAACCGATGACGTTTTTACCCCAAACCCTGCCCATTCAAACGCTCGCCTCTTCCTACCCACGCATTCGCCAGCAAACGGTGAACCTCTGCCAGCCCTTGCAGCCCGAAGATCACGTTGCACAACCCATTGTGGATGTGAGCCCCCCCAAGTGGCATCTGGGGCACACCACCTGGTTTTTCGAAACTATGGTGCTGGCCCGGCACCTGGATGGCTACCGCCATTTCGACGAGCGGCTCAACTTTTTTTTCAACAGCTATTACGAAAGCCAGGGGCCGCGCATTCAGCGAAGCCACCGCGGTAACATTACACGCCCCAGCCTGAACCGCATTCATGCCTACCGCGCTTATGTAGACGAGCACATGCAAGGGCTCATGCAGCGGGAAGACCTGCCTCATTCGGTTCAGGAACTCATCGTTCTCGGCCTGCAACACGAACAGCAACATCAGGAGCTGCTGGTTACGGATCTGAAATTCATTTTGGGTTCCAACCCCCTCTTCCCGGCCTATCAGGAATACGTGGCTGCTCCGACGGAAGTCCGGGCCCGGGCTGCCGGATTCATCCCCTTTCCGGAGGGGGTCTACGAAATGGGATATCGCGGGCAGGATTTCTGCTACGACAATGAACTGGGGCCGCACAAGGTCTATTTGCACGAATTTGAACTGATGGACCGCCTGGTGACCAATGGCGAATACCTCGAATTCATGGAAGCCGGCGGTTATGCACAGTTCCAGTATTGGCTGGAGGAAGGCTGGGCCTGGGTGCAGGAGCTGGAAGAAAAAGCGCCTCTGTACTGGTACCGACAGGACGGTCAATGGTTCGCCTTTACCTTGGGCGGCTTGCGCCCCATAGACCCGAACCAGCCCGTAACGCACATCAGCTATTACGAGGCCGATGCATACGCCCGCTGGCGGGGCCTGCGCCTGCCCACCGAACAAGAGTGGGAAGCGGCCTGCCGCATACTTCAGCCCGAGGTCCCGGAAAACGGAAACTTCGTCGAGCGCGGTGCTTTCCATCCGGCTGCCTGCAGCGATCCCAAGGACTTTCAGCTGCTGGGCCACACCTGGGAATGGACGGGAAGCGCTTATCTCCCCTACCCCGGTTACCCGCGCCTGGAAGGCGCTCTGGGCGAGTACAACGGCAAATTCATGATCAACCAAATGGTACTGCGCGGCGGCTCCTGTGCGACTCCCCAGTCGCACATCCGAATAAGCTATCGAAACTTTTTCCATCCGGATAAGCGCTGGCAATTCACCGGTATCCGACTGGCTCGATAACACTCTATTCACCAGGCTCCCAAGAGAATACCCCCAAACGACCCGACCATGCCCAAAGAAACTTCACCCGCGGCAACCGACACCCGCTTCGCCCGCGACGTAGCCCAGGGGCTTTCCGCACATCCCAAGTCCCTTCCTTCCAAATACTTCTATGATGCGGAGGGCGACCGGCTCTTCCAGGAGATCATGCGAATGCCGGAATATTACCTTACGGATTGCGAATACGAGATCCTCGACCGGGCCAAGGAGGAGTTGTTGCATATCCTAGGCGATCCCTTTGAGCTGGTGGAACTGGGTGCCGGCGACGGCCTCAAAACCAAGGTCCTGCTCCAGTACTTTTTGCAGCAACAGGCTGACTTCCAGTACATGCCGGTCGACATTTCGGGAAATGTGCTGGACCTTTTACAAAAGGATCTGAACGCGCAATTCCCCGGCTTGCAGGTAGACAGCTTACAGGGAGATTACTTCAAAGTGTTGGGCGACCTGTCTGCACGCGATAAAACCCGGAAGCTCGTCCTCTACCTCGGTTCTACCATCGGCAACCTGGGGCCGGAGCGGGAGTTGGAATTCATGCAGTCTGTAAACCGGTATATGAACCCCGGCGATCTGCTGCTCACCGGCTTTGACCTGAAAAAAGATCCCCGTGTGATCCTGGATGCCTACAACGATCCGGCCGGAATCACGGCGGCTTTCAACCTCAATCTGCTGGAACGCATCAACCGGGAGCTTGGGGGGCAGTTTCGCAAAGAGCAGTTCTGCCATTGGGAAACGTACAATCCGGCCACGGGGGAAACCCGGAGCTATCTGGTGAGTACGGTCGACCAGGAAGTGGCGATCGGAGCACTCGACCGAAGCTTTTCTTTCCAGGCCTGGGAAGCCATTCGTGTGGAGCTCTCGCAGAAATACGACCTGCCCCATATCGAATCGCTGGCCGACCGAAGCCATTTCAAGGTGAAAAAACACTTCTTCGATCGCCGCCGGTACTTTGTGGACTCACTTTGGGAGAAAACCGGATAAACCCCATGGCAGCGTATCCGTCCAAGCTGGCCGACCGCATATTGGACTATCACTTTCAACTCCGGCCCGACTGGGAAATGCCCGAGGGGGTGGAGTTGCTCTTTCCCTACGACCGGCCCGAAACCCGGGCGGCCATGACCGCTTTTTATCAGAAATACTACGACGACCGGGACGGGCGCGTTTTCCTGTTCGGCATCAATCCGGGCCGCTTCGGAGCCGGAGTGACCGGCATTCCCTTTACCGACCCTGTGCGGCTTCAGGCCGACTGCGGTATACCCAATCCTTTTCGCGAACGCGCTGAACTCTCTTCCGATTTCGTGTACCGGGTGGTGCGCGCCCTGGGTGGACCCCGGGCTTTCTACGGTCGTTTTTTCATCACGTCCGTATGCCCGCTCGGTTTCCTGAAAAACGGAAAGAACTACAATTACTACGACGATGCGGCCCTTCTGGAAGCCGTGCGCCCCCACATTTCGAAGCACCTCAGATACCAACGGCGACTCGGAGCCAATCCATCGGTCGCCATAAGCGTGGGCCGGGGTAAAAATTTTACCCTGTTGCAGCAGCTGAACGAAGAACAGGGCCTGTTCGAAAAGTTGGAAGCCCTGCCACACCCACGCTGGGTGATGCAATATCGCCGCCGAAACCTAAACGACCACCTGCAGGCCTATTGCGACAAGCTGCTTCGGGCCGCAAACCAAGGCTAAAGCTTCGGCAGCACGCTCTCGATCCGGGCGCGGTGCTTCTCCTGGGCCTGCGGCAACTGCAGGCCTCCACCCAGTTCGGACTCGGGTTCGTCTACTGTGAAACCGGGCTGTGAGGTAGCGATTTCAAAAAGGACCTTGCCGGGAAAGCGGAAATAAATGGACTGAAAGTATTTTCGGTCTTTAAGCTCGGTGACCTTCAGGCCGAGCTCATTGGCAAACCGGTGGCGGAGCCGTCTTAGCTCCTCCAGGTCACGCACCCGGAAAGCCACGTGATGTACCACCCCCATGCCGCCTTTGCCTCGTTGGACTTCGGGGGCAGCCTGCAGGTCCACGATCTGCCCGGGCAGGCCCTCTCCGGTAACCATGCGCACCTGCCCCTCCGATTCCTCCTGTTGATAGAACCCCATCTCCCGCTCCAGAAAAGCACAACTTTCCTCAAGCTCGGGCAAAAGCAAGTGTACGTGATGCAGGCCCCGAAGGGCAAAGGCCGCATCGATACCCTGCTGCAAACCGGGAGGCCGCTTGTCGCGATCGGTCGCTATAAGTTCGAGCTGCAAACCACTGGGATCGGCAAAGCGAAGGGCCGGATCTCCGAAACGCTCCACCAGTTGGGTGGGCACGCCGCGGTCAGTAAGGCGCTTATTCCAAAAATCCAGGGCCGTTACGGGCACCGAAAAAGCCGAAACCGCAACCTGCCCGGTGCCGGGCACACCGTTCCGAATGTCCTTGCCGGCATAGGGGAAGGTGGTGAAGACCGTTCCCGGCTGCCCATCCCGGGGCGCATAGTACAGGTGGTAAACATTGGGATCGTCGAAGTTGATCGTCTTCTTTACCAAACGCAAGCCGAGCAGATGAGTGTAGAAATGGTAATCGGGCCCCGTCTCCCGCGTAGTTGCTGTAATGTGGTGCAAGCCCTGAATAGGGGATGTTGATATAGGTGGCATGTCCTTGGATTTTGACCTGAATAGCTAATAGCTTTACCTCATTCCTGGGTAAAATGTTTGCGTCGTTTCCCGGTCGAAAATTTGGCAGCATTGAAAGCTTCAGAACCTCCCTTGGGGACCGACAGGCTTTGCCATTGGCTTCCACAGAGATGCTTGGCCCAATACACGAGCTGCCCGACGTGGTAGGCGTAATGCCCCAATTGACGATGGATGGCCTCCAGGACGGTATGCCCTTCGTTGCGGATGTAGACTATGCGTTCCAGGTCTGCAGGCTTCAGCCCGACCAGCGCGCGAAATACAACCGCCCAGCCGTCCTCCCAGGCCTGCAACACTTCGGCCCGTCCCGAAAGGGTGTCTTCAAATTCGCCGTCGCGGTCGCGCCAGGGCTTTTCGCCGTCTGTAGACAAGAAATCCGTCCAGCGCGAAAGCATGTTGCCGTGCAGGTGCTTGACGATGGTGGCTATGGAATTCGCTTCGGGATCGGGCTGATGGTGGAGCTGATGCTCACTTAGCTGCGCCAGGGCGCCGTCGCCCAGCTTCTTGTAATAGCGGAAGAGGGTCAGGCAGCTTTCGAGTGCATGGGTTGCAACAGACATAAGTTTTTCTAAAAAATACAATTCCAAGGCAGCTGCGGGTTGCCCCGATCCTGTAAATTTGTCATTATGGACCACAAATCGCTTAAGCTGATGCTGGTGCGGGAGATCCTGCGATGTGAGGATCCCGAAGTACTGCAGGCAGTGCAACAACTTTTGTTGCTGGACCGCGAGCCTGCGCCAGATCAAGCCTCCGATCCGCTGCCCGAGGATGCACGCGAGTTGCAACAAACGCTGGACGACCTCTTCTTCGGCAAAGCATAAGCCCCCGCCACGCCTCGAAACCCGGGCCGGTGCAGAACCTTTGGCCATCCTGCGCATCGCCCCCTGGCGCGGTATCCTTTTGGCGGCTACCTTTGCAGGCTCAATGAAAGACGCATGCTGTACCGCCTGTTCGTACTGTACCGGGATTCCTTTGCCGGACTCTCCAAAGAGATCTGGTTGCTTGCGCTGGTCACGCTCATCAATCGAACGGGCATGATGGTCATTCCCTTTTTGTCCGTTTTTCTCAGCCAGGAAAAAGGGTATAGCCTGCAGCAGGTGAGCTGGATCATGGGGTCCTTCGGACTGGGATCCCTTGCCGGATCCTTTCTGGGCGGCCGACTCACCGACCGGATCGGATATTTTCCGGTCATGTTCTGGTCGCTTTTTGTTTCGGGCTTTCTTTACATCGGACTCATCTGGGCGGATACCTACTGGGCCTTTTTGATCTCGGTCTTTTTTCTGAGTACCATAGCGGACAGCTTCCGGCCGGCCAGTATGGCGTCCATAGCTGCTTACAGTCGCCCGGTGAACCGTACCCGCTCCATCTCGCTGATCCGCCTGGCGATCAACCTGGGCTTTTCGGCCGGACCGGCCATTGGCGGCTTACTGGCCAGCACGGTGGGCTACAACGCCTTGTTCTGGACGGACGGCCTTACCTGCATCCTCGCCGCACTGCTTTTCAGCTTCTTTCTGCCCCGCTACCGGGAACCGGAAGAGGAAGAAGAGCTTACAGCCGCAAGTACTATGGGCAAAGTCCAGCTGAAACCCTCTCCCTACCGCAACCCCCACTACCTGGCATTCCTGGTATGTACCCTGGTCACCCTGATCGCTTTCATGCAGCTTTTCGTCATCGTACCTGTTTATTTCAAGACGCATTTCCAGCTCAGTGAATTTTGGATCGGATTGCTCCTCAGCCTGAACGGCCTCCTGGTGTTTATCCTGGAGATGCCCATCATTTTCAAGCTGGAAAGCTACCCCAACAAAATCCGGCTGGTGAGCCTGGGTGCCGGCCTGATCGGTTTTTCCTATCTGTTGTATCTGATCTTTCCTTTTTGGGTGGGTGTCACGGTATTGTATATGCTGGCCATCAGCGTGGGGGAGATCCTGCATCTACCCATGGCAAGCACCTACGCCCTGGATCTGAGCGGCCCGCGTACGCGCGGTCAGTACATGGGGCTGTTCTCCATGACGGGCTCTGCCGCTCACATCGTTGCTCCGGTATTGGGCTTGCAGGTTGCCGGCCTGGCCGGATATCCCACCCTATGGAGCCTGGTGCTGGCACTGTCGGCCATCAGTCTGGTCGGGTATCTGATACTGGACCGCCGGGCATTTTCCAAGATCCCTGGCCGGGATATTAAAAATGCTAGAACATATTGATGGCCTTTGTGTTAGGTATGCAAACAAGAAAACCATCAACCATGTCTGCTGAAACTACTACCTGGCCCGACCTAGCTATCGGTTTGTACGATCGCCTCACCGGACGCAATGCTGAAATCACCTACGAATTTGAAGACTTTGTGCTCGAAGTGCCCAGCGGCACTTCAGAAAATGCCGAGCATGCCACCTGGAAAATGACCGGCACCATACGCATTCGCACCAACGACGGCAACGGCCAGGCAAAATAAAGCTCAATACGTCCATTTTATGTATGGTATGCCGGAGCATTTCTGTGCTCCGCCATACCATACTTTTATCCCACCTCCCCGATTCATGTTCGACTCCCTTCAACTGGAAGCAAATTTCAGCATCACCACAGACAACGGTTTTCTCCAATGGCAAACCTCCCCATCCGGGGTCCAGGAGTTCAGCTTTTCCGACCGGGCTACGTTTCTGGCCTTCCTTCGCAGCCTGAAAGGCAGCGGACTTACGCTTTCGCGCATGCGAAAGGGGTATACCTGGATCCGAAGGGTCCCCCTTCAGGTAACCGTAGATGGAAAGGTCTGGTATGCCAAGCGCCCCGGAAAAGGCCGAACGATTTACTACCGCGCTTTGCTCAGCACGCTGTTTCGAGCTTTTCTTCTTCCGTAGGCTGAATGCGAACACCTATTTTTGCGCAAACGCAACCATTTGGTACGCATTGGAACGGATATCGATGAGGCGGCCCGATGGCTTCGCAAAGGCGAGCTGGTGGCCATTCCCACGGAAACAGTCTACGGCCTGGCCGGTAATGCCTTGAGAACGGAGACCGTCAGCCGGATCTTCGAGGTCAAAAATCGTCCGGCATTCGATCCGCTCATCGTTCATGTCGGACAAAAGGAAGAAATAGCTCCCCTAATCAGCCTCTGGCCGGAACAAGCCGGAATACTGGCCGAGGCCTTCTGGCCGGGACCGCTTACCATGCTTTTTCCGAAAAGCGATCGCATACCTGACCTGGTAACCGCCGGCTCTCCGCTGGTAGCTATTCGCATCCCGCGACATCCGCTCACCCTGCAATTGCTCGCATTACTGAACTTTCCGCTGGCAGCGCCTTCTGCCAATCCCTTTGGATACATCAGCCCTACTCAGGCCCGGCACGTGGCCGATCAACTGGGGCGCGCGATCCCCTATATCCTGGACGGCGGGTCCTGCGAGATCGGCCTGGAGAGTACCATCCTGTCATTTGCCGGGGCCCGGCCCCTCATTTTGCGGCAGGGAGGAATACCCCGGGAGGCCATTGAGGCCTGCATAGGTCCGGTGCAGGCGCAGACGCATTCCAGTTCCAAGCCCGATGCGCCCGGTATGCTCAAAAGCCATTACGCCCCCCGCGCCCGGGTAGCCCTGCTCGAACGGGAGCGCATCGAACCCACAGCCGGTACGGGCGCCCTCGTGTTCACGGAGCCTCTGCCCGGCATTCCTGCCGACCGCCAGTATGTGCTTTCCGCCCGGGGAGACTTGCGGGAGGCTGCCCAGCGA
Source organism: uncultured Saprospiraceae bacterium (assembly GCA_964595955.1). GTDB lineage: Bacteria > Bacteroidota > Bacteroidia > Chitinophagales > Saprospiraceae > JAJDFU01. The sequence goes on along the minus strand of CAZQSF010000028.1, from coordinate 27,911 downwards.
CTTTTTGCCGGATTGCGATACCTCGACGGCCTGGACCTGCAGCTTATTCTGGTGGAACTGGTTCCTGAAAAGGGGCTGGGCCGAGCCATCAACGACCGGCTTCGAAGGGCTTCCGCAGCCAGGTAAAAAACAATGCGATTTCCTTATTTTGCACACAAACTCAGGCACCCTCGATGAAACCGACGATCGTTTTTCTGCTTATCAGTCTTGCTACCCTGTTCGTGGCTTGCCAATCCGAACCCGACAATGCAGAGCAACTGCTCATGGGAAGGTGGGAGATCCAAAATGCCTACCGCAACGGCCAGCCCACCCAAACCCTGGAGGGCCTTTTCTTCGAATTTTCCGAAGACGGGCTCATGAAGACCAATCTGCCCATTTCAGCGGAGGCCGCCCGGTACGAGCTGGAAGACGGCCTGATCCGTCAACTGGATGTGGACGATCCGCTGGAGTTTGAGATCGTCAGCATTTCAGACTCCACCCTGGCCATGGGCTCCAAGATCCGAAAGTTCGACTTCCGCTTCCTTCTCCAGAAGCGCCCTGCCGAGCGCTGATCTTTTATGTCGGACCAGAGTCGGGCCGCCCCTTTTCCCGCGCAGGCATGGCCGGATTTTGCTATATTTGAAAAGGCGTATCGCTGTGGGTATGCCCGAAATCGATTGCTATGAAAAAGTTCTTTCTCCTGGTGGCAGCCGGCTTCCTGTTCCTTCCTCTGGGCGCCTTGGATGCCAGCCTCTCGTACGCCACCTTCAGAGCCCCCAATCAGAACTACATCGAGATCTATCTGCATTTGCTGGGCAACACCATCACTTTTAACACCGCTGAAGAGGATCGCATGCAGGCTCAGGTGGAAGTCATCATTCTGTTTAAGCAGGATGAGCAGATCGTCAAAGCCGACAAATACCTCCTCTCCTCGCCGCTGAGCGAGCAGCCCGTCGATTTGATCGACCTCAAACGCTACGCCCTGGCCAACGGCAATTACACCCTGGAAGTGGTGCTTACGGATCAGAATCGACCTGAGAATCAAAAGAGTTACAGCACTCAGGTAGTGATGGACTACGATGCGGAAGGGCTTCAGCTTTCCGATGTCCAATTACTTGCGCAGGTAAGCCGTTCTACGGAACAGCATCCGTTGGTCAAGAACGGGTTGCTGATGGAGCCCCTGCCTTTCAATTTTTACAGCCGCTCGGCCAGCCGGCTTACCTTTTACACCGAAGTGTACAACCTGCAGGCCGAACTTGTGGAAGGAGCTCAGCTTTCGTTCTGGATCGAGAATGCCAAGGCCAAGGATGACAAGGATCGCACCCTCATCATCGGGCAAAAAGAACTCGATGATGCTCCGATTGTGCCCGTCCTCATGCGCATGGATATTTCCGAGCTATCCTCCGGAAGCTATGTACTGCGCGTGCAGCTTCGCGACAAAGGCAAACGTATCCTGGATGAAAAATCCCTCATCTTTCAGCGCAGCAACCCCAGTTCGCCGCTGGACACTTCGGCCATACAGCTGGAAAACGAATTTGTCAGCGAACTTACCGAAGAGGAGTTGGGCTATTGCCTGAAGGCGATCTACCCCAAACTCGACGATCAGGAGAACACCTACGTCAACACCATTCTTCGGAAGAAACAGATCCGCGACCAGCGGATGTTTATTTACACGTATTTTGCCGAGCGGGAACCCTCAGCACCGAGCGCGGCTTACGAAGATTACATGGCCATGGCCAGGAAAGTGGACGAGATGTTTTACTCGGGCTTCCGGCACGGGTTTGAGACCGATCGAGGCTATATCTACCTCAAGTACGGCCCTCCGAACGACATCGAACACCGGGAAGAAGAGCCTTCTGCCCCGCCCTATCAGGTGTGGTCGTATTACGATTTCCCCATGACCGGGCAGAACAATGTGAAATTTATTTTTTACAACCCCAGCCTGGCCCCGGGCGATTTCCAGCTTCTGCACTCAACCGCCATAGGGGAAGTGAATAACCCGCAGTGGCAGATGTACATGTACCGCAACTCCCTGGGAGAATTTCAGGGCAATACCTTCGACAACCCACAAATTCCCGACAACTTCAACCGCAATGCCAAGCGGGTGCTGAACGATTACTGATCGCAGGCCTTAGGAAAGAAATCTGGATTATTCAAAAAGGCAAGTGACTCGAACGATGTGCCTCAGCTTCCGTTGCTCAGAGCCGGACTGTAGCGCTTCACAAAGTGTTTCATCTCGTCTACCATTTCCGGCGAACCGATGGCGATGGTCACCCGTTGGTGCAAGTCTTTTACCGGCAGCTCCAGGATGCGCTCCAACTGGCAACTGATGGACTTGCCACCGGCCTGCTCCACAATGTAGCTCAGGGGATTGCACTCGTATACCAGCCGCAGCTTGCCGTTGGGATACTTCCGGGTGTTGGGATAGAGAAAGATGCCGCCCTGGAAAAGAATGCGGTGTACGTCGCTGACCATGGAGCCGATGTAGCGGAGGCGCAGATTGAGATCCGAGCAGTGATCGATGTAGCGACGCATTTCCACGTCGAACTTCAGGTAGTAGCCCTGATTGACGGAATAGTAATTTCCGCGCTTGGGGATCTGAATATCGCGGTGAGACAGCAGAAATTCGCCGATGGAGGGATCCAGGGTAAAGCCGTTGACGCCCCGCCCCGTGGTATAGACCAGGATGGTGGACGTGCCGTAAAGCACATAGCCGGCGGCTACGAGTTCTGTACCCGATTGCAGGAAGTCTTCCAATCCGCAAGGACCGCTTTCAGCGCTTTTTCGACGATAGATGCCGAAAATCGTACCCACCGAAACATTGACGTCGATATTGGAAGAACCGTCGAGGGGGTCAAACACCACGACGTATTTGGAGGTTTTGGTTTCCACGGCCGGAATGGAGATGAAGTCCTCGTTCTCCTCCGAGGCAATGCCACAGCATTCGCCGCTGTTTTTCAGGCAATCGATGAGGATCTCGTTGGCGTAGAGGTCCAGCTTTTGTACCGAATCACCGGAAGTATTCTGGGCATCAGCTACCCCGAGAATATTCACCAGGCCCGCCTTGTTTACCTCTCGATTGACGATCTTGGCCGCCACGCCGATATCGCGCAGCAGGCCGGTGAGCTCACCGGATGCAAAAGGAAAATCTTTTTGCCGTCGGATGATAAATTCATCCAGGGTAACAATGCGATTCATACTTGGTCAGGTTTTCAACGCTATAATTTGGTCTTGCCCGGCCGGCTTTACCCTGCCTGGGCAAAACCAAAGATAGGCAGAAAAGGCGGAAGGAAAGGCGCTTGTGCGAACTATGGTCTACCTTTGCAACTTATTCCCATGCGCAAAGGTTGTAGTAGATATCCCGGCAAAAAACCAAGAGTACGTTGAAAGACCTCGCCTACCTCAACAAATACTTCTACAAGTACCGATGGCGTTTTGCGCTGGGCATTCTCTTCGTCTCCCTGTCCAACTACTTTCGCGTGCTGCAGCCGCAAATGATCCGGGAAGCCCTGGATCTGGTGATCGAAAACCTGAGCCTGTACCGCATGATGGAAGGGTATTCCCTCCAACAGGAGTTTTTCGCGGTCATCAGTCGAAATTTGCTCACCTTCGGGCTGCTCGTCCTGCTCTTTGCCCTGCTCATGGGCGTCTTCATGTACTTCATGCGACAGACCATCGTCGTCATGTCCCGCCTCATTGAATACGATATTCGCAAGGAAATATTCGCCCAATACGAACGCCTCGACCAGGCCTTTTACAAGCGCAACAATACCGGCGACCTCATGTCCCGCATTACCGAGGATGTATCCAAGGTGCGAACGTATCTGGGGCCAGCCGTGCTCTACGGGATCAACCTGGTATCCCTGACCGTACTGGTCATTTACTCCATGCTCAGCGTAAACCCCACCCTCACCCTCTATTGCCTGGCTCCGCTGCCCATCCTGTCCATATCCATTTACTACGTCAGCAACATAATCAACAAGAAGAGCACGGTAATCCAAAAGCAGCTGGCGCACCTCAACAGCGTAGCGCAGGAAGTATATAGCGGCATCCGGGTGGTGAAGTCCTATGTACGCGAAGCGCCTATGCTGCGCTATTTTTCGGACCAAAGCGAGGATTACAAGGCCAAGTCGCTGGAACTGGCCCGCGTGAATGCGTTGTTCTATCCGCTTATGCTGTTGCTCATCGGTACCAGCACGATCATTACCGTGTATGTGGGTGGCTTGCTGGTAGTGCGTGGCAGTATTACGACCGGCAACATCGCCGAATTTGTCATCTACGTCAACATGCTCACCTGGCCGGTAACCGCCATCGGCTGGATTGCTTCTATCGTACAGCAGGCTGCCGCCTCCCAAAAACGCATCAACGAGTTTCTGCAAACCGAACCCACCATCACCAATAGCGCGAAGGACCCGCAGCCCCTGCGCGGCTCGATCGAGTTCGATCAGGTGTCCTTTATCTTCGCCGACAATGGCGTTCAGGCACTCAAGGATGTCAGCTTTCGCCTGGAAGCCGGCCAGAAAATGGCCGTTATCGGCCGAACGGGCTCCGGCAAGTCCACCCTGGCCGACCTGCTGGTGCGCCTGCACGATCCCACCGGTGGCGAAATTCGCATCGACGGCCGGCGCATTCAGGACATGGACCTCTACAACCTGCGCCGCCGCATCGGCTATGTTCCCCAGGATGTTTTTCTTTTCTCGGACACCATAGCCCGGAACATCGCTTTCGGAAAAGCCGATGCCAGCCGGGAAGAGATTGAAGCTTACGCTCGCCACGCCGCTGTGTACGACGACATTGCCGGCCTGCCCGAAGGGTTCGAAACCCTGGTCGGAGAACGCGGCGTAACGCTGTCGGGGGGCCAGAAACAGCGGGTATCCATCGCCCGTGCCCTCATCAAACGCCCCGACATCGTGCTCCTGGACGACAGCCTCTCTGCCGTGGATACCCGCACGGAAAAACGCATCCTGGCATACCTCAACGAAGACCTGGCCGACAAAACCGCCATCATTATCACCCACCGGATCTACAGCCTGCTCGCGTTCGACAAGATCATCGTTCTGGACCAGGGCGTTGTCGTGGAAGCAGGTACCCACGACGAATTACTGGAACAAAAAGGGTACTATTACGAGCTGTACGAAAAGCAGAGCCTGGAGGAAACCGAAGAGGTGGAATAAGAAGGCCCACCTCCCGCCCATAGGCCCGGCAGGGAAGCAACCAACGGCTTTTCAGCCCGAAGCCCTTGGAACCGGCTCTTTCCAACCGTTTTTGCTTTTTTGTGCAAATATTTACATTTGTGAAGGCCCTGTGACAAATCGGTTCATTTACAAAATGATATAACTGTGGATAAGGAGCGGAATCCAAAACGTTTTGAGAGTGTGTATTCCCAAAAGGTGAAGGCCGGCAAACGAAGAACCTATTTTTTCGATGTGCGCCGTACAAAAGGGGATGATTTTTACCTGACCCTCACGGAAAGCACTAAAAAATTCAACGGAGACGGTTACGAGCGACACAAGATCTTTCTGTATAAAGAGGATTTCAATCGCTTCCTCAGCAGTCTCGAAGAGGTGATCAATCACGTGAAAACGGAACTCATGCCGGAATACGACTACGACGAGTTCACCCGCCGGCACGAAGAATATGAGGAGAACATGAAACGGGAACGCGAAGAAGCGGAGAACCATGAAAAGGACGGTTCAGAGGCCTCCTCGGAAGTAAAGACCGAAGACGATATGAGCTGGTAGGGAGCTATCCATGCCCCCATGGCCCGCTTCCCTTTTTTCTCCTCTGGCGCGCTCGCGCTCCCCATATAAGCTTGTCGACAAGCTGAACCGTGGTGTCTTTATCCACGGAGATCTGGCAGGACAACCTGGGGTAGCCGTATTGCTGAGCCAATCGATCGTGCCAGTGGGCAGGAGGCACGGCCGGCTGAAGGACCCACAAGCCGCAGGTTGCGCAAAGCCCTCGCCCACCGCAGTTTAGCCGTCGAGCTACCGTCGCGTAGGGCGAATGCCCTCGCTCCATCAACGCCTTGCGCAGATTTGTTTTACGGGCTACCTGCCAGCGGTCCATCTGCCTGCCTTGGGCATCTCTCAGGTATATCCATACCCGCTTCAATACCCCCCGAAATAACGGCGCAGAAACCACTCGAGGCTCAACAGGAACAATAGGATAAAGAAGACCCACTGCAAATTGATCAGCGGCTGATTGCGAACGTTCTGGTAGAGCACCGGTTTGAGGGTGTCGAGCGTTTGGATACGGTCCTGAAGCGCATCCCACTGGCCCGGGTAGAATAGTTGCCCGCCGCTGCGGTCGCTGATCAGGCGCAACAGTTGATGGTCAGCCACGGTTTCGTACAACTCCAGTTGGATGGGCTCGATGCTGAATTGCCCTTCGGCTTGAAAGGTTTGGCCGCTGTGCCGGGTAGAGGCCTTGAAGCGGTAGGTGCCGACGGGTAAAATTCCGGCATTGAGCACATAGGCTCTGTCCTTTTTGTCGAAGGTATAGCCAAATTCATCTCCGTTGTCCTGCGTGAGTTGCAGGCTCACATCCGGGTTGTTGATCAGTTCGTAATTCTCATTGTACAATTCCGCATTGAAGTAAACCCTTTCGTTTTCCTGGAAGATGGTCTTGAGCGGACTTACCCGGAAGCGGCGCTTGTCTTCTTTCAGGCTTACATACTGCACGGTTTTACCGATCAACTCCTCAAACCGTTCGTGGGATTCGTTCTGGAGGAAATCGAACAGGCGCCAGCGCCAGAGGCCCTCACCGCAAAACAGGCCGGTGCGTACGCCCCCCTTCTCGCCCAGGGCCAAGAGCGGGTAGCGGGTATCCACCTTGCCGATGCGCTGGTAGAGCACTGCCTGGGCGGAAGGCCCCAGGGCGTACTCTCCGAAGGGCACCGCAACCGGCGTGAAATTGGGCAGCAGTCCCTTGAGCTCCTCGCTGAGGGTAAAGTAGGTAAAGCCGGGCGCCACCCGAGCTTGCACGTCGTTGGGTTCTGCTCCGGACAGCTGAATGCGCACGAGATCCTGAACGCGGTTGAGGGCCGCAATATCCGTCTGGCTGCCTACAATGATCAAACGCGGAATATTTTCCCGCTGCAGAGCCTCAAAAATGGCCGGTGAGTTGGGGCTTTCCGTGGAGGGCAACTGGTGGAGAATGGCAAAGTCCACATCCCGAAATGCCCCGCTGAATTCGCTGGCGTAGCGCACCCTCACCTCGTAGTTCTTGTTGCGCAGCAAGGCCTGTTTCAAGGCCGTGAGATCCGGGTGAGGTGCCAGAGCCAGGATGAGGACCTGCTGGCGCGCATCCAGCACGTCGATGAAAAAGTCTTTGCGGTTGTTGGCTGTACTCACCTCTCCGTCGAGGGTGCTCAGGGCAATGCGAAAACGCTGTACGCCGCTCTCTACGGCCTCGAGCTCCAACTCTTCCGTTCGGAAGTAGTCGTTCCGGTCGATCGCGAGGCGGCGTTGTTCCAACAGCCGGCTCTCCCCCTCCTCTACCCGGTAGACGTTCAGCTGGATGGTGTTCCCGGCACAGGCCTTGGCCGCTATGTCCAATTGCACGGTAAAGCGATCGCCCAAGTAGGCGATGCGATTGTGGAAGACCCGTTTGAGCACTACATCCCGCTTGGGCAGGGTGTCGCCCAGCGCCAGGGTGAACACAGGCACGCCCAGTTTTTCGACCGCATAAAGCGGGTTGCTGCCCATGTTGTAGAGGCCGTCGGTAGCCAGCACCACCGCTCCCAGGTTTTGATTGCTGTACCGGTTGTAGAGTTCGTCCAGGAGGGCAGAGATGTCGGTCTTCTTATCGGAGAGCGTATCTTCCAGACCGGTCCGGATCGATTCGCCAAAGGAATAGGGCACCAGCTCCTTGTCGTCACCCAACTGCTTTTGCCAAGCGGTCAGCCCTTCCCGGTAGGCGGATTGCGCTTCCGCATCCATTTCGGCTGCCACCGATTCCGAAACGTCTTGGGCGAAAACCACGATGGGCTCCTGAGCACTTGTTTCCCGGCCTTGCACGAGCGGCTCCAACAGCAAGAAGGCCAACAGCGAAACCGCTAGAAAGCGGGCGGCAGCCAAAAGCGGGCTCAGCCAGGCGGCTTTTTCCCGGAAGGTGGCCTCCCGGAAATACAACAGCCCGGCATACAGGGCACCCAGAAGCAGGCAGAGGCCTATAAACCAAACCGGATATTGAAGTGTGATATCTCCCATGTGCTGCGTTCAAACCTTGCGAAGGATGCAAGTATACCCAAAGCTGGTCGCATTCCCATTGCCGCGCAGATGAAAAAGACCGGGTATACCCACGGTAAACCCGCCTCCGCGCATTATGGCTGTTAGCATTTTGTTAAACCGGGCCTTCAATCGCTTGGAAAGCACGGATTTTGTTTATTCCATCCGGAATACGCAAACTGTCGGTTCCGGCAGTGCGTTACAATATTCGCCCGGATATCGGCAACTACAAAAAACCATTCCCACGCCTTATGAAGAATGTATTTCTCCTTTTTCTTTGCCTGTTTTTCCTGGGCCTGGTCCTGCCGCTGCAGGCGGCTTATATTCTGCTGCCCATGGACCCCGAAGGCCAAAAGAACCATCTGAAAGCTTACGGCCTCACCTATTGGGTTTTGGATAACGGCGCCGAAGCCTGGTGGCTGCTCAACTACCAGGGCGGAAGCTTTGCTCTTCGCCACAATCCCATTTTTGAAAAAGAGTGCCTCACCCGGGGGGTCACCTTCGAAGTGATCGCCGATGCCCAGTTCAACCGCATCCTGGAGGAAATTGCCGACCCCGAGGTGAACATGGAGGCGATGAAACTGGAGAAAGCACCCAAAATCGCCGTTTACACCCCGGAGTTCAACCGAAAGGGTGAAAAGATTCAGCCCTGGGACGATGCCGTTACCCTGGTGCTCACCTATGCGGAAATTCCCTACGAAACCGTCTACGATACCGATGTGCTGGAAGACAAACTGGTGCAATACGACTGGCTGCACCTTCACCACGAGGATTTTACCGGCCAGTTTGGCCGCTTCTACCGCTCCTACAACAATCAACCGTGGTATCGCGAAAACGTGCGGCGCATGGAGGAGCTCGCCCAACAGCACGGCTTCGAGAAGGTCTCTCAACTGAAACTGGCCGTGGTGGAAAAGATCCGGGAGTATGTTTTCGGCGGGGGATTCATGTTTGCCATGTGCTCGGCCACCGACACCTACGACATCGCATTGGCCGCCAAGGGAGTAGATATTTGCGCGGAGATGTACGACGGCGACCCCGTCGACCCCAATGCTCAGGACAAGCTCGACTTCAGCCGCACCTTTGCCTTCGAGAACTTCCAACTCTCCCGCAACCCCCTGGAGTACGAATATTCCAGTATCGACAATAATATGGGCCGGAATGTCAATCCCGAACAGGACTACTTCACCCTGTTCGACTTTTCGGCAAAGTGGGATCCCGTACCCACCATGCTCACCCAATGCCACACCCGAACGGTCAAAGGGTTCATGGGGCAAACCACTGCATTCCGCAATGCCTTTGTGAAGTCCAGCGTGCTGGTCATGGGCGAGAATAAACCCGCTCAGGAGTCGCGCTACATCCACGGCAATTTCGGGGAGGGATTCTGGACTTTCTACGGGGGGCACGATCCCGAGGACTACCGGCACTACGTACACGACCCGGAGACCGATCTCAATCTGCACCCCAATTCGCCCGGCTACCGGCTCATTCTCAACAACGTGCTTTTTCCCGCCGCCCGGAAGAAGAAACGCAAAACCTGAATGCGGTACCCTATTTTTGTAGAGTCCGGATCTGAGAACCAATAGCTGAGTCGACTATGAAATCTGCTTTTCGCGTATTGATAGGACTGGCCGTTCTGGGCCTCACCTTCTGGGCCGGTACGGCCTGGAAAAACAGCGGCGAGACCGACACCACCCGCCAAACGCCGACGGAATCGAGGGAATCAGAATCTCCTGCGGCGCGAGCCGCTGCTATGCGCCAGGAACTCACCGAAGCGGAGCGCGCGACCATCCGCCTTTTTGAAGAGGCCAAACCCTCGGTCTGCTTCATTACTGTGCTGCGCCGGCAACGCGACTTTTTCACTATGAACGTCACGGAGGTCCCGCAGGGAAGCGGGTCAGGTTTTATCTGGGACAAGAAGGGGCATATCGTCACCAACTTCCACGTGATCCGGGGCTCGAGCAGCGCCCGCGTCACCCTGGCCGACGGCTCCACCTTTAAAGCGCGCACGGTCGGCTATGCCTCCGAAAAAGATCTGGCCGTGCTTCGCATAGATGCCCCGGCCAGCCAGCTGCAGCCCATCCGGATAGGCAGCTCGTACGACCTGCGCGTAGGCCAGAGCGTCTATGCCATAGGCAACCCTTTTGGCCTGGATCACACGCTGACCACCGGCATCGTGAGTGCCCTGGGCCGCGAGATCCAGTCGCTGGCCGGCATCGCCATCCGCGATGTCATTCAAACCGATGCGGCCATCAATCCCGGCAACTCAGGCGGCCCTCTGCTCGACTCCTCCGGCCGCCTCATTGGTGTCAATACTGCCATCTACAGCCCTTCCGGAGCCTCGGCAGGCATCGGCTTCAGCATTCCGGTGGACGCCGTGCGGTGGGTCATTCCCGACCTCATCGCCTATGGCAAGATCAAGCGCCCCACTGTGGGCATTGAACCGGCACCCGGCAGCTGGATGAAAGAGCTTCGCCTGGAAGGCGTTCTCGTTCTCAGCGTCACCCCCAATGGCGCTGCCGAGCAGGCCGGCATTCGCCCCACTACCCAGGACCGCTACGGCGATATCCTTCTGGGCGATATCATCGTGGGTTTCGAGGGCGAACCGATCCGCTCGCTGGACGACCTCTTCCTGACCCTCGAAAAATATGAGCCCGGAGACGAGGTGATCCTGCGCGTGTTGCGAGAAGACCGGGAGTTGGACCTCACCGTCCGGCTGCAAGCCCCGAAAAATTAAGGAACCAACCAGCGCCCCACCCATTCGCCGTTTGCCTTGCGGCTAAAAGCAGCCCGCCTGTGGCCTTCCGGGTGGAGGTGAAGCAGTTCCAGTTCCCTTGCCTGAAAAAGGAGAACGGCAAAGTTTTCAAAAGCCGGTTCGGTATCCGGAACGCTGTCCTGCTTGCGCCAGGAAGGGTCCAATCCGTCGCCCGGCTCCTCCAGCAGGCTGCCGGGAGCAAGCGCTGAGGCGTAATTGAATCGGGATGAAGGCGGAACCGTTTTCCAATATTTATCTGCCACGGGATCAGCGACATGCACCGTTACCTCACCGTTAACCCGGAGCTGCAAATTCTTAACATACTCATAAAATAAAAGGCTTGATTTTTTATTTTTTTCTAATTGTGCTACTTTTGTACTGCGCGCATCGGTGAAGATGATGAGTTCATCTCGATCCAGCGAAACGTCGCGAAGGATAACGGTTCGCACAAAGCTAGTTCCCAGATCTGCAGTGGCTAAGGCCGGAGTACGCAATGGTCCCTTGCGCGTTTTGGCTGCCTTGTGAACCAATCGCCAGCTGTAATGGCGCCACGCTTCGAGATCGTTCCAGGGACTTTGAAAAGACATACATTCCGTTTTTTTGCGGATTTTCGCCGAAGTCGAATGACAACCTGGCAAAATAATGTGAAAGTTTAAATATGGGTTTTAGGTGTTTGAAGGGGAACATTTTCCATGTTCCTCTTCTCTTTAACCCGCCCACAGGATCGACCGCCCGTCGTTCTGTGCAGCAAGAATTTTTATATGGGTTTTAGGTGTTTATTCCGAAGGAGCACGCAAACGTGCTCCTTCCTTTTTTTCCTATCCCCCTATCTCTTGATCCTCAAGTGTTAAAAAGTTTAACGTTTTCCCCCTGTGACTCCGCTGATCGGGTGACGTCTCAAAAGCGAACGAGCAAGAGGAGGAACGCCTCCAGAAAGCTATCCCTCCATTTCCTTGATGGCGAAAAGTTCAGGTTTCGGGTCCGAATAAAGCGCGAAAGCTAGGTAAGTTCTTCGCCATGCTACACAAGACCCAAAGAAGCCTTTGCAGCTCAAAGGATATTTGGGGTACGGTTTCTAATCGTTCTTCAAGATTTAATGGGTTTTAGGTGTTTTTGAAGAGGGAATACCCAATGTGTGTTCCCTCCTTTTTTCCAACACCTGGCGTACCGGGGATTTCGAACGAACAGGCAATGGGTATGTGACTTTCCCAAACTCGTTCGTCCAAAAGATAAAGAGCTGAAATCAGGCTCTGGAAAACGAAACAGTTTTCATGATTTAATATGGGTTTTAGGTGTTTTTAATGAAGGAGTGCGAAAACGCGCTCCTTCCTTTTTTTGCCCATAGCAGATTGCGTTATCCTGGCTGCTGCCATTCGAGCCCTGATGCTTCCGTCCCGCAGACCAATTCCAGAAAAAAGCCCCTTTAACCTCTTACCGGTTTGACCGAATAAAAAAGAGGGCACCAAGTAGCTTTTTTGGAAGAAATGGGCGTTTTTTGCCGCCGAATATGGAACTCTAAATCCAAGGCAGGGGTTCTGCCTTTTTTGTCTTTTTAAATGGCTTACTGATGGTGGAACTCTATCTGGCGATCCTGGCATCCCTGTTCTCTATCATGAACCCTTTTGGGGCTGTACCCCTCTTCCTGGGGCTCACTTCAGACTACACCCGGGGGCATCGCAACCGCGCGGTTTGGCAGATAAGCCTGTATGTCATTCTTATTCTGTCGGCCTTTTTCCTGGCGGGTTCGTTCATTCTCGATTTCTATGGTATCAGCATACAGGCTATGCGCATTGCCGGCGGGATCATGATCTTTCTCACCGGCTACGGCCTGCTCACCGGCAAGCAAGCTGAAAGCCGAACGGTAAACGCCACCGTCCGGGAGGAAGCGCTGGAGAAGGAAGATATTTCCTTTTCGCCCATGGCTCTGCCCATGCTGGCCGGCCCGGGCTCCATCTCCCTGCTGATCACCTTCCATTCCGGGTATGCAGACTGGGCCCAGCATCTGGTCATTCTCGCGGCCATTCTTACCATGGGAGTCATTTCCTTTTTCATCCTGCGCTCGGCCCGCTTCCTCTACAGGCTCATGGGGGTGGGCGGCATTAAGGCACTGACCCGCATCATGGGTTTCCTCACCATGGCCATTGGCGTGGAGTTCGTGGTCAGCGGCATTGTCAAGCTGGTCACTTCCATGGTTTAGCGAAGCAGGGTGAGATCGCCCTGAAAGACCTCCTGCCTACCGTCGCGATAGGTAACTTCTGCATAGTACACAAAGACAGCCGAATTCATGGGCCGCCCCCCGAGGTTACCGTCCCAGCCCAAATTCTCGGCATTGGGCGGGAAGTTTTGCCGGGCGAAGACCTCGTTGCCCCAACGATCAAAGATCAGCAGCCGATCGATTCGGACGATCTCCTGGCTGGCCTGAAGGTAAAACCAATCATTCTGGCCGTCGCCATTGGGGGAGAAGGCATTGGGAATGTATACGGCAGAGGTTTCCCGAAGAGACACGGTAACCCTGTCGGTCGCCCGGCAGCCCAGGCTGTCTTCCACCCAAACGGTATAGGTAGTGGTTTCCGTTGGGCTTACCCATTGTTCGAGCAGCCCCTCGTTCTGCACAAAGGCAGAATCCGGCAGCCACCAAATCCGGGTGACAGGCCCCGCAACCTCTGCCGTCAACAAGGTGCTGTCGCCGGGATCCAATACCTCCAGTTCGGTTTCCAAGGTCAATTCCGGCGGGAAGGGATCTTGAATTTGAAAGCTGGTATCCCAGGTACAGCCCGCTACATCCTGCACGACCAATTGGTATGCGCCGGGCAAAAGCACCGGAAAATCCGGTTCGGTCCCGAAAAACGATCCGTCCAGCGAGTACAAATAGGGCTCCATTCCGCCTTCAACGCCGACCACTGCCAAACTACCCTCCTGATCGGGGGTACAACCGGGCTGCTGCACCTGAAAGGTCACCTCGGTTATGGGTATACCGCGGGCCTGGACTTCCACCGAATCGGCCGATTCACAACCGTTCACCTGGTCGAGGATCTGCAATACGTATTGACCGGGCTCTGTGGCCACAGCCACCAGGCTGTCGACTGGGCCGGCCAATAAACCGTCGGCTGTGGTCCAGGAATAGGAAAAGCGCATGCCCTGTGAAGAGCCGCTGCCGTCCAGCAAGGCCTCTTCGGTATCGCAATCGAGAGCCGGCGGAGCACCAATCTGAACCTGGGGCTGTTCCAGGTCGGCAACGACCACAACCGACGCATCCGCTTCACAGCCATTGGTCATGTCCGTTACCGCCAGGCTGTAATTACCCGGCTGGTCGGCCTCGACCAGCAGCGTGGTATCCGGCAGGGGAGCCCCGCTGGGCCCCGTCCAGCGGTATTGAAAATCCGGTCCTTCCGAAGAACCGCTTCCATTCAATTGAACCTGCGGCTGAATGCAGGTAAGCCTGTCCGGCTCAGCGAGTTGTATTTCGGGCAGCCGGTAATCGCCCGAAACCTGGGTCACCGAGCTGTCTCGACAACCGTTTACGCCATCCGTGACGATCAGGCGATACTGCCCTACCCCACCGGTGGTTACCTGAGGTGTTTTCAGGTTGCCCTGTAGCGGACTCCCCACCAGGGTGATCCATGCAAAGGAAAGGGGGTTGCCCGAAGGCGAAAAAGATGCCGAACCGTCCAGGGCCACGGAATCTGTGATGCAGTTGAGTTGTGGCGCGGCAGCCAGGTCGATAATTGCCCGTGGAAACACCGTGTCCAGAGCCACCTCTACCTGATCCGTCGCCAGGCATCCATTGACCGGATCATTCACCTGTAAACTATAGATTCCGGCCTCATTGATGAGGGGCGTGGCAGTCGCCTGCCCGCTGACGATGTTGCCGTCGGGCGTAGACCAGGAATAAACCGGAACGGCTCCGGAACTGGTGAGTCCCTGTGCGCTCAAAAAAACCGATTGACGCGAACAGGTCAAACTGGTGTCCTCACTCAAAAGAATGGTGGGCCGCTCATCGTCCTGGGCAATGCGTACGGTATCGGTCGCTCTGCACTGATTGGCCGTATTGGTCACCTCCAGCACGTAGATGCCTCCGGCAAATACCTCCGCACTGGAGCTGTCCGGGGAACCGACCGATTGCCCGTTCAGCTCGGTCCAGAAGTAGGTATAACTGCCCGTCGGTTGCACCTCGGCATCCAGCCAGAGGCTTAACGACTGGCAATCGAGCGTATCGTCCGCGCCGGCAAAAACCTGGGGCACCTCCGTACTTTCGGATACGAACACCGTCTGTTGGGCCTGGCAGCCGTTGGCCAGATCTTCAATCTCAAATTGATAGGATCCGGGCTGGGTGACGGTCAGTACGGAATCCGGGCTGCAAGCCAGGGGCTGCCCCATGGCATCCAGGCTGCACCACTGATAGGAAAAAGGGCCGCCCGCAGCCGGTAGAGCTACCTCCAGAACCAGAGCGTCCGACCCGCAACCCAGCACCGTATCCGGCAGCACCGGAATATCGGGCACCTCATCGCTGAGGCTGACTGCCACCGTATCGCGAGACGAACAGCCGTTGCCTTCATCGGTAACGATGATCCAGAACAGGCCCGCACCGCTCACCAGCGGGCTGGTGGTGGTGTTGCCGGCCTCAATGAGATCCGGTGCCGTACCCGACCATTCGTAGGAAATATCCTGTCCGGTGGCCGAGGCCGAGCCGTCCAGCGCCAACAGAACCTCCTGGCAGCCCAATTCGCCGTCCGGGCCGGCATCGGCTGCCGGAAGCGCGTAATCCTCGCCCACGATCACCGTATCCGTCGATTCACATAAGGTGACCAGGTCGCTGACCGTGAGTACATACGTTCCCGGAGTATTTGCGGTAAGCCCGGGGAAATTACCCGGCAATACCGTGCCGGTCACCACTTCGCTCCATTCGTAGCGATAGGAAGGGTTCGGAGCCAGGGAAGTATCGCCCAAAACAACCAGGCTATCCCGGCAACTCAGCAAGCGGTCGGGACCGGCATCGGCCGGGGGACCCTGGTCGACGAGCACTACGGTGACCTCTACGAATGCCGTAAAGCCCAGGGCATCCGTGGCCGTTAGCCGATACGTGCCCGGAGTGAATACGACCGCGACCAGACTGTCCTGGCCCGTATCGATCAAGCCGTCCGATGTGGTCCATGCCAAGGTGCAGGTAGGACAAGGCGCACAAAAACTTCCTTGAAGGCTCACGGTGGGCATGGCGCAAGTAAGTGTATCCGGATCGGCCACCTCTATGCAGGGATCACAGGAAATGGTGCTAAGGGTCGCATTGGCACTTACCGTGCATCCATTGTTTACATTGGTGAGCAAGAGCGTGTAGGTACCCGGACCGTCAATGAGCAAACTCGCCGAATCATCAGGCCCCGCTATGAACGGACCGCTCCAGGCGTATTCGTACACACTGCTGTCGGGAATGATCGTGGGCGACAACAGAAAGGTATCCCGGTCACAGGGGAAAACGGTGCTGGCAAGCGAGACATCGGGTACAAAGCGGTCTTCCCGGACGACTACGGCCGCTGTAGCCAGGCAGCCCGATACCGGATCTTCGACCTCCAGGAAGTAGGTACCGGGCTGGTTCACCACAACGCTGTCAGCGCTTCCTAAATCGTTGCCAAAATCATCGAGCCAGGTGTAATCCCCCGAACTTGAGCCCGTAGACCGGAGTGTGGCTTCTGTCTGAAGGCAACTCAGGGTATCCTGGGTGGTGGCCAGCGCAAGAGGTACCAGCGTATCCGAAACTACGGTAACCGAAGCCGTGTCGCTGACCCCAAACAGCAGGTTGGTCACAATGAGCTGATAGTCGCCGGGGCAAAAAACCTGCGCCTGAGGGCTGCCCTGCCCGGAAGCCAGGCAGGTTCCGAGCGGTGCGATCCATTCGTAGAGAATGCCCGGCCCCGAACTGGATGCCGAACCATCGAGCAGTACTGACCCCAGACCGCAGGATAAAGTATCCGGTTGAGCAATGGCTGCTACCGGATCGCAATTGGCCAGGACGCGCACCTCAGCCGTATCGGCACAATTGAGTCCCGAGTTCTCCACCACTAGCTGGTACAAGCCGGCCGTATCGACGTTGGGAGATAGCGTATTGAAAGCCACGGGATTCCCTTCAAAGTACCATTGAAAGGGAAATCCCGGGCTGGAACAGGTAGCGTCCAGCAGGGCCGTTCCGGTGAGGCAGTTGAGGTATATCGTATCCGCTGGCAGGCAGGCAAAGGGTGTTCCGGTGGCCAGGGTTACTTCTACGCTGTCTTGGGCGGTGCATCCCGTATTGCTGTTCGTCACCTCCACGTAATACCAGCCCGGGCAATCTACGGTTGCCGTTGGCCCCAGGAAAGGCAGGCCGTCGCAAGGGCCACTCCATGCAAAGCTCAAATCCGTATTCGGCCCGCCGGGATTGGCCGTAAGCTCCACGGCAAACTGCGAACAGCTCAACTGACCATTGACCGTGGCATCGGCCGGCGGCGGGTCGCGCCGAAGGATTACGGTCGTGATACTGGTATCGCGGCAACCATTGGTACTATCCGTAACGATCAGAACGTACACTCCGCTCGTATCCACCCGGACGTCGGGCAAATCCGTCGGACCCAGAATATTTCCTCCGTTGGTGAACCAATCGTAGATAAAATCCGGACCGGTGCTGGTTCCGGGGCCGCCGAGGATGAGCTCGTCGATCAGACAGGTGAGGCTGTCCAGCAGGGGGCCGCTGTCGGCTACCGGAGCCGTCGTATCCTCGACGACCTGCACGCTGGCCGTGTCGCGGCACTGATTTGCCGTATCCAGTACCACGAGTTCATACAAGCCCGGAAGGTCGATCTCCGGTTGAAGGCCCGATTGCCCGGCAAGCAGGCCGGGCCCCTGCCAGGTGTATGCAAAGGGCCCGCCCTGGCTGGAGGCTGTGGCATCCAACAGCAGACGGGTATCGGCACAGCTTAAGGTGTCCGGATCGGCGATAACGGCCAGGGGCTTCAGGGTGTCGGTGGCTACCCAGACGCTGTCGGTAGCCGGACAACCGTTTTGCACATCGGTCACCTCCAGCACATACCAACCTCCGCAGTCAATGAGCGGGCTGGTCGTACCAGCCCCGCTTTGAAGGCAGGGGCCCTGCCAGCTGTAAGTGATATTCGCACCCGATGCCGAACCCGAGCCGTCCAGTTCCAGCTGATTTATCGCACAGGTGAGCGCGGTGTCAGGACCGGGATCGGCCGATGGGGGTAGCGTGTCGATCCCTACCATCACTTCGGCGGTATCCGCACAGCCGTTGGCCGTATCCTCAACCACCAGGGTATAATCTCCTGCAGCGTCCACCTGTATGGTTTGTATGGCGGGGTTGGTTAGTATATTCCCGTTGCCGGTTGTCCAGGTATAGCTTATGGTGGGTCCCACCGTGGTATTCATTCCCCCCAAGGTGATCAGTGGTGTGGCACAGGTGAGGGTGGTATCCGGGCCGGGATCGGCAACGGGAGGATTCAGATCACCCTGCACCTGGATCCAGGCCGTGTCCGAACAGCTCAAGCCGGTAGCTGAGAGAGTCGCCACCAAGGCATAGCTGCCGGTGTCGCTAATCGTTTGCAGGGCGTCGGTACCCAG
Source organism: uncultured Saprospiraceae bacterium (assembly GCA_964595955.1). GTDB lineage: Bacteria > Bacteroidota > Bacteroidia > Chitinophagales > Saprospiraceae > JAJDFU01. The sequence goes on along the minus strand of CAZQSF010000028.1, from coordinate 9,350 downwards.
TAAAACCCCTCCGGGTCCCAGCCACTGAAAGGCATCGCCCGTCGAGCTACTGCCATTCAGGGTAAGTTGCGGGTTTGCACAGGTCAACGTATCCGGCGGTTCGATCACAGCCTGAGGCTCCAGCACGGTGAGGTCGAGCTGCACCAGGCTGTCACAGCCCAGCTGGGAACTCAGCACCAGCTCGTAAAAACCGGACTGGGTAAAGGTGCTGTCGCCCACCGAATAGCCGGTACCGGCACAGATGGTGTCGGTCAATGGGCTGATGATGGAATCCAGTACGGTGAGGTTCAGGTTGACAATGCTGTCGCAGCCCAAGGAAGAGTTCAAGGTATCGGAATACAGGCCACTGGAAAGATAGGTAGAGAGCCCCACCTGAATGGAATCCCCATTGCAGAGGGTAGTATCCAGGTCTACCACTACCGGGGGCTGCACGGTGAGGTTGAGGGTAAAAAGGCTGTCGCAGCCGGCTTGGGTGGTAAGGGTCTGTACGTACGTACCGCTGGCGAAATAGATGGAATCGCCTACCCGTATACTGTCGCCCAGACATATGAGGGTATCCAGCACCACCGGGAGTGGCGGCGCCTCGATGCGAATGCTGTAGCAATTCTGCGAAAAACTGCCGCAAAACGAAGGCGTTAAACTTTCTACATCTTGCTGGACATCGGCCAGCGAGACCGTTCCGTCTGCCGGAGGCAGAAGCAGGGTATCGGCCAGCAGGTAGCTGAGTCCGCAGATCTCGTAATCCCCGGCAGGGGCGTTGGACAGGTCCACACGGTCCAGATAGTTGGTGATAAAGCCCGATTCGCTCAGCACATAGGTGTAACCGAATTCGTTGGTGTCCGGCAGCTCAATGGGAAAATCGTAATCGACGATCAGCTCCAGGTCCAGAATGGTATCGTTGGTGCAAATCAGGGTATCCAGGCCGCCTTCCAGTTCACCCCCCTCGGCGAAGCAGCAATCGAAGCCGGTTTCATCGCAAAAAAGGAGTCGAACCCAACGGATGGTCCCATCGTAGGTAGCCGGGCCGTTGTCATTTACCCAATACAGTTCCCAGTCGCCGTTGGCGGGACCATTCACAAAAACATTCTCCAGGCATCCCTGAAACGGGTAGTAAGAACCGGTGTAGTTGCCGCCGCTGACAAAGGTGTTGTTTACGTTATTCCACTGGCTGGTAAATCCGGGATCGGGCGGAGCAATAGCCGCACAGGGAATAAAAGTGATGTTCCAGGTAGCGAAGAGGGTGAAGGAAAACTGCTCGTTGGTATTGGGTCCGGTGAGTTGCACGCTGTCGCCGGCCGGTGAAATGATCCACAGTTCCAGGTCTTCCACATACTCGTGCGTAAATCCCAGCTCGATACCGCAAAGCCCCTGGCCGGGGTCGGACAGGTCGTTGTTGACAAGGTCGGAAATGGTAAGGATCAGGCTGCCGGTGGAATTGGCCGGTATTTGGAGCGTGTCACTCCAACCACAATTCTGCCCCCACATGTAAGCGGGAAGGATGAGGATATGCCACAGGATCAGTACGCTCCGCATAGTAGGAGGCGATAACTCGGTTTTGGGATTGAGAGCTTGTTTGGACTTCACCCTTTGGGCTGTTCTTGCCAAATTTTCTCCTGAGCTACGTTGCTCTTCGGTCACGTAGCTCAACAAAGCAAGGGGGCCCTTCCCCTTGCTTTGTTGCTCCCTCAGAGCGCCTTGCTCAGAATAAAATTTGGCTTCGTTCGCTTCAAAAGCGAAATCCCAACAAGCTCTGACCAAAAATACATAAAACTCAAGACCGGCAGAAGTGTCCGGGTTTCGCAGGAAAGCAAGAATGAAACGCAAGAAGCGAAAAGGTATTGTTCCTTCACCGGCTCTGAAGGGTCGGCCCTCGGAAACCACTTGCCCCCCTGAAGTGTAGTACCTTTACAAATACATGAACCAACATCCGGCTGTCTGACGTCTGATCGTGGAAATAGACGGTAGACTATTAGACGTTAGATAGTTAGAAGGGAGTGGGTCTGGCAGTAAGCCGTGGGCCGGGTGAGCGCTGTTTCCGTCCCTTGCGATACCGTTTAACGGATAATACCGTTTCAAGGTATTCACGGTTTTCAGGATAAAATAGGTCTTGGTAAAAAGGTCATTTTATCCTGAAAACCGTATAACATGTCACAAGTTGATGGACTCTTTAAACGCGTATTCATCATTTTCAGGAAAAAAACGCTGAACACAGAATGAAACCGCTCAGCCGGGCCTAATTGTCTAACATCTAACCGTCTAACATCCTACCATCTTGCGCAGCTACAAAGTCAAGGAGATCTACTACACCCTGCAAGGGGAGGGGGCCCAAACGGGCCGGCCGGCCGTATTCCTTCGCTTCAGCGGCTGCAATCTGTGGAGCGGCCGGGAAGAAGACCGCCACAAAGCCATCTGCCAGTTCTGCGATACGGACTTTTGGGGCACGGACGGTGAAAAGGGCGGCCGATACCCCAGCCCGGAAGCCCTGGCCGGGCAGGTAGCCGATCTCTGGCCGGATCTCAGCCAGGGCAAGCCCTACGTGGTGTGCACCGGTGGCGAGCCGCTGCTGCAACTGGACGAGGCGCTCATCCGGGCCCTTCACGGCTGCGGCTTCGAGGTAGCCGTGGAGACCAACGGCACGATCGAAGCCCCTCAGGGTCTGGACTGGATCTGCGTGAGCCCTAAGGCCGGTGCCCCGCTGGTGCAAACCCGGGGCCATGAGCTCAAACTCGTCTTCCCTCAGCCCGGGGCTATGCCCGAAGCGTTCGAAAAGCTCGACTTTCGGCACTTCTTCCTCCAGCCGATGGACGGCCCGGATATCGAGCGCAACACTCAGCTTGCCCTGGCGTACTGCCTGGAACATCCCCTGTGGCGTCTGAGCGTACAAACCCACAAGGTGCTGGCGATTCCGTAAGTCAAAGTTGGCGGAGAGACTGAAAACTATCTGCCCTCAACGCCACCCCTGCATTCCATACTCTTCGACGAAAGCCGCATACACGGGATTGCTGCGCAGCAGCTCCGGGTTGCCCACTACTACCAGATGATCGCGGGCGCGGGTGAGGGCCACGTTGAGCTTGCGATCCACACCTTCCTCGCTGAGGGATACCAGAGACGAGAGTTGGCTGAGCGAGTTGGTACAAAGCGAGATGAGGATGATGTCGCGGGCACCCCCCTGGTAGCGTTCCACCGTATCAATGGTGTAGGCATCGGGATCGAGTTCGCGTTCTCCAAAAGCCTGCCGCAGCTGAGCGATCTGGGCCCGGTAAGGCGTGATCACGCCCAGACTTTTATTGGGGCAATGTTGGGCAAAAAAGGCGGCGATGCGCGCCAGCAGGCGAGCTTCGTGAGCATTGGTCTTGCGGTTGAGGTCGTGGTCGGAAGGAGTTGGCAGAAAGAGCACCCGTTGCTGAAAAAGGATCCGGCCCAGTTCGTGCTCACTCTGCTCTTGCAGTGGCATTACCTGCCGGGCTTGCAGGGGAACTTCTTCCGGCAAAATGCAAAGGCTTTGCCCATAGAAATGGCGATTGGGGAAATCCATGATCTCCCGATGCATGCGCCCCTGGTGGCTGAGCTGACCGTAGGCCCAGTGCCAGCCGTGCTGCATACACTGCCTGTAAAGCCGTTCGAACAGGGAAGTGCGTGCATCGGTAAAACCCAGCTCGCGCAGCTCCTCATCCCGGATCCCCGACTGTGCCGGAGGCTGCACCACCACAGCCGGCAACTGCTTGTGATCGCCAATGAGCACGAAGCGGTGCACCTGGGCCAGCAGACCGATCAGGGTAGGCTCCAGGATCTGCGAGGCTTCGTCTACGATCAGTCGGTCGAATTGAACCAGCCGGAAAAGTTCCGGCTTGTTGCCCAGCGAAGCTGCTGTAGAAAGAATGATCCGCTGATCCTGGATGAGCTCGACCAGCGCTTTACGGGTGTGGATGCCTTTCAGTCGGGTATCCAACAGGCGATCGCGATAGGCCGGCTCCGTACTGTGCACCGAGCCGATGCGCAGGTAGCGCCTGCCCCAGGGTTCGCCCAGGCTTTCCAGGGCGGCGCACATCTCGTCTACAGCGCGGTTGGTGTACGCCAGCAGCAGGATCCGCTCGGAAGAGCGGCTTAGCAGATGCTCTACCAGGCGCCGAAGCATAATGCTGGTCTTGCCCGTACCGGGCGGGCCCCAAAGCAGGAAGTAATCCGGGGAGGCGAGGATGGCCTGCAGCAGCTCCCGCTGTTGACGAGTGAGCTCGGGCCATTCCGCGGGTTCGCTTGTCGGTACGGGGCGAGCCGGTGCCCGCCGCCCCAGCAGCAGCTTACGAACCGCTCCATCCCGGCTGCAGAACTGAAAGAGGTTGCGGTACAGGGCTGTGAAATTGCCCTCGTATTGATCGTGCTCCAGGTTCCAGAAAAGCTGCTCGTCGAAGAAGCGGCTGCGAAATTGCCGCGCCCGCAGAGAAACGGTTACCTGCTCCGCATCCACGGAGGCTATGTGCCCTTTGAATAGCTGTTGAGCCAACGGCCGATCGCGCTGCGGATACAGAATGACCAGGTCGCCTTCCCGAAAATTGGCCAGGGGATTGGTCGCCCCGGTGCGGGCCAGCACCAGGCGGGGTTGCTCGGCTCCACTTTGATTGTCGATCACCTTCAACCCCTGCAGCAACTCGAACTGGTCGTCTTTTTCTTCTGCGCGTTCCAGCCACAGGCTGGCCAGGCCATGACGGCCCGGCGTTCCCGTCTTTGCCAATTGATGCTCCCGGGCAATGAATCCGGTAAAAGCGGCCAGGTATTTGCGTTCCACAGGTTCCAGTTGACGGTAGGTATCCTGCACTTGCTGAAGGTGATCGCGAGTGAATCCCTTGACGTGAGGCGCCCGGTCGGGCCGCAGCTGCCCAAAAAACCAGTCGGCCTTTTCCAGTAGGCGATCGCCGCTCAATCGCTGCATCTGTTTCTCCAGAACCAGCAGTTCGTTGCGCACCCGCAGGGCCTCCCGCTGCTGAGCCTGCACCCGGGGCGCATACCGAAGCGGACTCTGCTCGGCCACCGAATAGAGTATGTAGCAGGTGGGATCCGTTTTCTTCCGGAAGGTCGATTGGATCAGCAGATAGTACAACAGGGTCTGCGTGAAATGATTGGCGCTGATCTGGTAGGCATTGGGCATGAAAGGTTTGCCGCTCTTTAACTCGACAATGGCGGATTTTTCCCCTTTCAGGAAAAGCACATCCAGACGCCCCTGCAAGCCGAAACGCTCGGAAAAGAAAGTGGGCTCCAAGTAGCAGTACCCGGGCTCTATTCCGGCCTGAGGAAAATCCTCCCGAAGTACCTTTTTGAGGTTGACCCAATGCCGTTGAGCTTTTTGATAGAGATCCCGCACCTCCATGTCGGTGAGCAGGGCAAAACCGAGCGGGTGCAGCTGGAATACGGCGGGAAAGGTATCCCGGAAAGTGACCCCGGGCCGGCCCATAAGCTCGTCCAGAAAAAAGTTGGCCACCTGCCCCAACAACAGAGGCGGAGCGGGCAATTGCGGCAAAAACTTGTGCAGCAGGTAAGCCTGAGGGACCACCTCCGCTCCTTTAAAACATTCGGCGATGGCGCTCACATCCATCAGGTAATCCGGCTCAAGTACAAAAGCCACCGGTCGAAAGCAACCGTCGGCATCAACCTCCACATCGACCAGCCCCAGGCTTACCGGTAGCCGAAACCATCGATCCAAAGCATCCAAAACGGCGGTAAAGGGGGCGTTCCGGTCGGCCAGATCATAGCGGACCGGATACCGGGTCTCCGGTTCCTCTTCCGTGACAGCCCATAGTTGCTTGCGGTCTTTGTCCAATGCCTGCACGCTCACCCGGAGATAATCGTGGTAAGCCCGGATGGGTTTGTCGGCCTCCCGCTCCGGCCAGGCCGCTTCGGAAAGGGGTCGAAGGTCGTCCGCCACGGATGCGCCTGTCAGGGCGTGCAAAACCCCAAGCAATACTTTATGTACGAGTCGGGGCTGTGGGTATTCCCCCCCGCCGTTTCGCCGGATAGCGTGCAGAAAATAAGGCAAGGGGGAAGGCAGCTGATAGCGCTGGCAAACATAGGCCACCCGGGCAAAAGGGGTAGAAAAGTGCAGGGCTTCCTCAGCCGTAGCTTCCGCCAGCACGACATCCAGCAGCTTGAGGGCAGCTCGCCATTGGTCGACTGCAGAGCGGGAGAGGCTTCGGCGCAACTCGCGCTGAATCAACTCGGCGAATAGGACGGGATCTTTTCGGGCCAAAAAACAAGCTTTGTAAGCGAATGTACAGGCTTTCTCCTTTTTCCGAGACCATATGTCCGATTTCGAGCAAATGCTTCGCTGACCAAATGGTTACCTTGCCGTATCCAATCAGAAAGCCAAGCGAATGATATATCGATACGGATGGGTGCTCCCATTGGGGCTATTGTTGGCGGCGTGGGCTTGCACCCCCCGGGAAGCATACGAAGAAGAAGGGCAAAGCGGCGCCGGGCTGGCCCTGGATGCCTGGTATTTTGAACGCGCCTATCCGGACGGCCGCATTCGCACTGATAGCTGGGCGGCGGCTTTTTACCAGCGAGACTCCAGGCTGAACAAGCGCTCCGGAGAGACCCCCTGGACAGCCATCGGCCCCAAAAACATAGGTGGACGCACCCTGGCCCTGGCCTTTCATCCCAGCGATCCCAACATCGTGTATGCGGGCTCGGCCAGTGGCGGGCTGTGGAAAAGCACCACCGCTGGCCTGGGGCCCCAGGCCTGGCAGCCTATCCCCACCGGCCACCCGGCCCTCAGTGTCGCATCCATCGCCATAGCCCCCACCAATCCCGACATCATCTACATCGGTACGGGCGAGGTGTACAACTATACCGCAGCTCAGCCGGGACTGGTGGATCGCCTCACCCGGGGGCTGTACGGTATCGGCATACTCAAATCCACCAACGGCGGCCAATCCTGGACGTCGTCCCTTCCCTGGGCGCCCGGTGAGCTGCGTGGAGTCTGGGATATCGTCATCAACCCGCTGAATCCCAGCACGCTGTATGCCGGCACCACAGCCGGCGTGTACCGAAGCCGCAATGCCGGCGGCAGCTGGACGCTCATCCACGATCAGGCCATGGCTATGGACCTGGATCTGCACCCGCAGGATACCAGCGTACTGTACGTCTCCCATGGCGGTTATCGAAGCCCGGAAATGGGGTTGTTCGTCAGCCGCGACGCCGGAGGAAGCTTTCAGCCGCTCACCGACGGTATTCCCTCCTCTTACACCGGAAAGGCCATGCTGGCCATCAGCCCGTCGGACCCCGATGTGCTATACCTCTCCGTAGCCGATGTCATGAAAAGCATCGGCTTGTTCCGGTCCACCGACGGCGGCGACACCTGGAGCAACGTCAACAACGAGGATGTCGCCCGGCACCAGGGCTGGTACTCTCACGATGTAGCCGTTCATCCGGAAGACCCCATGGAACTCATCTACGTGGGCATTGACGCCCATAAATCCACCGACGGGGGCGAATCCCTGACCCGAAAGACCTACTGGAACAAGTGGAGTTTCGGCCAGACGCCCGTGGGCGGCCCCGAAGGCCCTCCGGATTATGTACATGCCGACATTCACGCCGTCTACTACCATCCCCTGCTGCCGGAGACCGTTTTCCTGGCTACCGACGGTGGAATCTTCGTCTCCGAAGACAGGGGCGAATCCTGGGAAGGCCGCAACGGCGGCTATCAGACCCAACAGTTCTACGCCAATTTCTCCTCTTCGGCCACCGAGCCCCAATTGGCCATGGGCGGCATGCAGGATAATGCCACAGCTCTTTATGTAGGTGATGAGGCCTGGGTGCGGGTCATTGGCGGAGATGGCCTCAGTACGGCTATCGACCCCACGAATCCTCAAGTGCTCTATGGTTCTTACCAGTATCTCAACCTGGTAAAATCCCTGGATGGAGGCAATCAGTTCATCTCCATAGCGGTATCCTCGGCTGAGGGGGAAAGCCGGGCTTTCGCCGGGCCCTTCGAGCTGTCGCCCCACGATCCCCGCACCCTCTATGCCGGCGCGCAGCGATTGCATACGTCTACCGATGGCGGGGCCGACTGGACGGCCACCACCTCCGAGCCGGTGGATCGGGGCAACCCCATTCTCACCATCGCCCCCTCGCCTCAGGACCCGTTCCTGCTCTACATCAGCACGGCTCCGCACTTCGAGGACGGCGCCCGGGTGCTGCGCAGCCTGGATGAGGGTGCCAGCTGGGCCGTTATGGCCGGCCTGCCCGATCGCCTGGCCAAGGACATCGCCTTTCATCCCACCAACGACAGCATTGCTTATGTGGTTTTTTCGGGCTTCGGAACGGGGCATGTTTTCAAGACCATCGACCGGGGCGAGAGTTGGGCAGATATCACCGGCACCCTGCCCGATGTGCCCACCAATACCGTAGTCGTAGATCCCGAAAACCCGGAACACATCTATATCGGCAACGATCTGGGCGTATATGCCTCGCTGGACGGGGGCCAAGGCTGGGAGCCGCTGACCGCAGGTTTTCCGGAAGCTGCGCTCGTCATGCACCTGAACATTTCGCCTTCCAACCGCAAGCTGCGGGCCGCCACTCACGGCCATGGGGTATATGAGCGGGACCTGGAACAGCCGGTAGCCGTACAGCAAGCCCGGCGGATGGGCCCGGGGATGGGCCCGGGGATGGGCCTGCCCTACCCCAACCCGACTACCGGCCTGGTATACTGGCCCCTGAAGCAGGGCGCGCTCAGGGAAGTGCGGGTGTACGACCTGGCGGGTCGGCAAGTGCGGACTTTTTCAAGCCCCGCCCGGGCCGGACAATTGCCTGCATTCGACCTGAGCGGATTGGCGGCGGGCAGTTATCTGCTTGAGGCTCTTGCTCCCCAAGGTGCCAGCCGCACCTGGGTCCAGGTTCAGCCGGACTGACAAAAATCACCGCCGGAAGGGAAAGCCATCAGTGCAGATCAGCTGGCTTTTGTATAGCTTATTGCCGAACCAAACACCCAAGCCATTATGTTCAAACCGCGCATATCCACCTTAATGTGGCGGTTTTACCTGATGATGGCTGTCGGAATTCTCGCCATCTATACCGCCCAAAGCTGGCTGATCGTCGTGACGTTCGCCATTGCAGTGAGCGCCATTTTGGGCTACCGGCTCCCCTGGCCTCGTACCGAGGAGAAGGCCGGAAAGCGCGTGGCTATGCCACCGAAAACCGGTGAAAAGCTGCGTCAAGCCAGTTAGTCAATCCATTATTCATCCAAAAAGAAACCCTTGCCTGCAAGTAGCCGACAAGGGTTTTTGTTTTGCGCCAGGGAGGTTGCCCAATCGAGTAGAGTGAAGTAAAGGCAACTTTTAAACCTGTGGATGCCACAAAGG
>CAZQSF010000027.1:0-42662 GCA_964595955.1 uncultured Saprospiraceae bacterium | reverse complement strand
GGTTCTCACATTCAGCCATTTAACGAACAACTCGACCTCCAACCTCACGTTAAATAGATTGGATGCAGAAACTGAACCTATTTTGAAAGCGGGATTCATACCTGAAGCGGCATTCATGGTTTTCAGGATAAAATAGGTCTTGGTAGAAAGGTCATTTTATCCTGAAAACCGTATAAAACTGGTAAGAGCCCTTTTCACGCGAGTATGCGCCGGGCTCGAAGTGGTTCTGGGCTCCCAAAGCACTTCCTTGTCGGTATAGGCATCATTTCGGGTCAACCATCCTTCTCCATTCCTGTTTTTTGCTCATGGCAAACACAGAAAATCCGGCGTGGATGCGCCGCGTACTGCAGGCTGCAGCAGCTTACAACATCCTTTGGGGCGCCTGGGCCGTGCTGTTTCCTCACCAGTTTTTTGACTGGACGGGCATGGCACAACCCACGCATCCCATGATCTGGCAAGGCATGGGCATGGTCATTGGCGTCTACGGCCTGGGCTATTGGTGGGCCAGCTTCGCCCCGGTGCGGCACTGGCCCATCGTGGCAGTGGGCTTTCTGGGTAAGATCTTCGGCCCGCTGGGCTTTATCTTCAATTATGCCCAGGGGCTGGTGCCGGCTTCTTTTGCCTTCACGCTCATCACCAACGACCTCATTTGGTGGATACCTCTTTTCCTTATTCTTCGGGCTGCCCAACAGGCCGGCTGGCCTTTGCGTGAGCCTGCGGGCCAGCCGGAACCGGAAAAAAGCAGACAGCCGATCCGAAGGGGTGCGAGAAAGCTTTCGTAAATTCCACCTCCGAAACCAAAACCCACCTGCATGAAACCCTGGCTCAAATGGACGCTCGGCATCCTGGCCGTGCTGGCCGTCGCACTCTTTTTTCTGTTTCGCTGGTTTCAGGGCTATACCAAGTCCTTTAGCCCGGAAGAAACCGCAACCTATACCCAGGAAGGCATGGATGTTTCCGTCTTCTACAACCGCCCTTACAAAAAAGACCGCGTGATCTTTGGCGAATTGGTCCCCTACGGTGAAACCTGGCGCACCGGCGCCAACGAAGCTACTACCTTCGACACCAAGACCGACCTGCTTGTAGCCGGAAATCCCCTTCCCGCCGGCCATTATACCCTCTGGACGGTTCCCGGGCCGGAAAGCTGGCAAGTGATCTGGAACGGCAAAGACTATTCCTGGGGAGTTAGCTGGGGAGCCAAAGCAAGTCGGAAACCGGAATTCGATATTCAAACGGTGGAGGTTCCCGTGCAAAAGCTATCCGAAACGGTTGAGCAATTCACCATTTCCTTCCCAAACGGAAATATGGCCTTGAGCTGGGACCAGACCCAGGTGATCGTGCCTATGCAAGCAAAGGGCCAAGAGAACCCCACAACCGATATGGAAAATATCACCCAATTTTTCGGTCAACTCACAGCTGAAGAGGCCGAGATTCGCGCCCAGGAAGGGCTGCCCAACAACCAGGTTTCCTTTGCCGATGCGGTAAAGCGAGCCGAGCAGGCCGTGCTGCACAGCACCAAGCCGGAATCGCCCCGCGATCTGGTGACGAGTATTGAAGAGTTGCCTTCCGAAGAGGAAGAGGTGGTGAAGACCATCCGGGAGTTCATGGCGGAATCCACTCTGTATCTGGTGCCCCGGGAGCCGGATAGAGAAGCCCGCCCCCCCATCTTTCCCCCCGAGAACGGCGAGTCCGTAGCGGACAATTGGGTCTTTTATTTTAAGCTTCCCTCCTTGTCCGACCATCTGTACTGGGCCATAGTCGATCGAAGCGGAGAGAAAGACCCCTACTGCTACGGGTTTAATTAGTAGTCAGGCGATTAGACGGGCGTTAGACGGTTAGAGGTGGAAATGTAGACATCCTCCTCATCTAACCGTCTAGAAATTCACCCGTCCGTATCGCGTACCATCGTCGTACCGAACGATAAAGGCGCGGTTGTAGCCCAGAGAACGGGCCTGCTCCAGCGCCTGTATAGCTTCCCCTTCGCTGAAGAAATCGCCGATGAGCACCCGGTGCAGACCTTTCGCCAGAATATATTCCGTATCCATTCGTCCCAGTGCCTGTATGTTGGCAAAACGGCCGGGCTGAGTGGCGGGATCTTTTCGGGTGGCGATGATCTGTACCTTGTAGTAACGCCCCTGGTAGCGGGGAGCCGAGCTGGAATATTCATAGGTATCCCCGGGAGAAGTGCCCCGAGCTGTGTATTCCACCCCGGCTTCCCCTATGGAAGGCGGAGTGTCGCCACCGGGCATGGGATCGGAAGGCGGCATAGGCGGCTCACCCATATCCTGGTCGGGATCGGTTACCGGGCTGCGAGGATTGAGATAGACCGGCTTGCCGTAATTGTCAAGCGTGGGGTCGGTGGTGGAGAGGGTATACTCCGCGGGCTCGTAATTCGGGCTGGCCACCTCAATCCGGTAATTCTTGTCGGGCTCCAGCTCGAACTCATATTCGCCCGTGGGAAAGATCTGGCTACTCACGAGCAGGTCGCCCGTACTGGAGGTTTCATACACGGAAACCGCCACATTGGGTACGGGTACTCCTGTGAGCTGATCGAAGGCCTGCGCGCGAAGACTCATAGCCTGGCCCGGCAGGGTGAGTTCCAGAATATCGTCGTCGGCCGTAGTCGTCTTGGCGCCGGATAGAAGGCGGTTGGTCGTCACGAAAGCCCGGCCGCTGCCCGCCGCATAGTAGTAGTCATCCGCCGGTGAGTTAATGGGCATACCGGCGTTCTCGGGCTGCGTCCACCGACGCAGTTCGCCCTGGGCTTTAAATACATCAAAGCCGCCGATGGACGGCTGACCGTTGGAAGAAAAGTAGAGCAAACCTTCGTTCTGGTCAAAGAAGGGCGTGGCCTCGTCGCCCAGGGTGTTGACGGAGGGCCCCAGGTTGACCGGAGCGGCGAAAGCCAGAGCACCGCTACCGACAGACCGGGAGGTGTACCACAGGTCCAATTCGCCAATACCGCCGGGCCGGTCGGAAACAAAGTAAAGGATTTCGGTGGATCCCTGTTGCACAACGGTGGGCTGTGTGTTTGTACTGCCGGGCGCATTGACCATATCGGGCAAGCGTTGAGGCTGCCCCCAGGTATTGTTTTGCCGCTCAGATACGTAGAGCTCGCAACGGCTTTTCTTGAGGTCGTAGGACCCTCCGGCATCGCAGATGGTGAGGTAGATCCGGCTGTTGTCGGGGGCCAGGGCCGTATTGGCTATATGTCCATCCCGAAAGATGGGAATGTTCTGCGGCTTGCTGCCTGCCGACCATTTTCCGCTGGCCTGTTTTTGCGAAACGTACAACTCCGCTTTTCCGCCCTGAGTGGACGCGTAGAGCAGTTGGTCGCCGTACGGCAAGGGAGCAAACTCGTCCGCAGCGGTGTTTATGGTCTTGCCGGGATAAGCGAGCTTGTAGCCCGGAGCCGGCTGCATGCTCTTGCCCAGCTCGGCCCCTTTGATCTCGTTCTGCAGAATGAGATCCAGCTGCTCCTTACCGGCTCCCTTGTAGTTGTTGCCAAACTCGCGAAATGCCTGAATAGCGGGGTCGTATTTGCCCTGCTGTTTGAGTGCTCGCGCGTACTTCAGTCCGGCCAGGGGAAAATCCTTCGGATCGTCCAGTGCATTGCGGTAGGCATTGGCGGCTTCGGCATAATTGCGCACTTGGCTGTAGTTTTCACCGGCCTTATAAATGAGTTCGGTGCGCTTATTCTTCTTATTCCAGGCCTGCTCGTAGACTTCGGCAGCACTGGCGTAGTCGCCGTTTTGTTCCAGTTCTTCAGCCTGCTGGCGAAGTTTTTTCCAGGATTGGCCGGCTGCCGGCAGCGCCAGGGCGGTCAGGAAGAGAAGGAACAGTAAGTGTTTCAACATGGTTTCGTAATTAGGAATTGGGAATTTGGGTGAGCAACTGCTCAACTACCGGGGGGTAAAACCGGTGTTCCAGCTGCTGTACCTTTCGTGCAATCTCTTCAGGGGTGTCGGTCGGACTGAGCGAACAGGATGCCTGGTAAAGGATCTGCCCCTCATCATATCGATCGTTGACCAGATGGATGGTGATGCCGCTTTCGTCCCGGCCGGATTCTTTCACCGCCCGGTGTACGTGCATGCCGTACATGCCCCTGCCTCCGAAATCGGGCAAAAGGGCCGGGTGGATGTTGACCATTCGGCCATCGTAGGCCGCCACCAGATAGTCGGGCACTTTCCAAAGAAAGCCCGCCAAAACAACGCATTGAATGGTATGGCGCTCAAAAAGCCCAAGCAGGGGCTGGCCCGCCTCGAATTCCTCCCGATCGACAACCTGGGTGGCCACAGCCTGGCTCCGTGCCATGTCCAGAACCGGGGCCTGGGCTTTATTGCTCACGACGAGGGCGATCCCGGCATCGGACCGGTTCCGAAAGTATTCGATAAGCCGGCGCGCATTGGAACCGGTACCGGAAGCCAGAATGGCAAGGTGTTTCAAGTGCTTAGGTTTTACCATACGAAAACAGGCCAGACCCCCGATAGTATGCGGGCGAAAAGCCTGCCGTGGCTTGAAAGATATGACTTTTAGAGCGTTTGGGGAAGTTAGGATCGAAGCTTGCGGTACTTGTCCTGATTGGCGGGGTCGATCCGCGACATCACATTGATGAATTTGGCGCGCTCCTGCAAAGCGGCTCCTTTGAAGATATCTACCAGTTCGTTGGATTTCGCATTGTTGAACATGATCACGATCATGGCATTGCGGTAGGCCTGGTTGGATTTGTCGATCATCTCCAATGCCTTGACCATCACGGCGCGGGCTGCCACCGGATCCTCGTACATAATGTCCAATGCCTGGCGGTGGTAGTCGTACCAGGCCCTGCGGAAATCCCGCATGCGGGGGTCCAGGATATTCTGGATGATCCAGTAGCGGTTCCGGTCGCTGTCCGTTGAGCGCCACCCGCCAACGGCATCGGCTATGGATGCCGGCACATCGTTGAGGATGTCCTGAGCCTTTTGGAAATAGGGCTCGCCTCCGTACGGGGAGAACGAATCGTAATCCAGGCCGAGGATGATGTACGCGTAAAAGGAAAGTACGGATACCAGGTTGTTATTGTAGGTGTTCTCGGAAAAGAAAAGGGGCTGAAACTGCTCGTAGCCGAACGTCACGGCCTGGTCGATGTGATTGAGCAGGGTCGTCTGATAGTCGCTGTTGTAAACGGGGCGGGTAGCCGAAATGGCAATTTCAGTGCGAAAGGAGGTGGGGCTCAATTCTTCTTGAATGGTGAGCAACAGGTTGCACTGGATGCGTTCCTCGGGCTCGAAGAGGTCCTCCGTCCATTTCTGATTGTTGAGGAACTCCTGCAGGGTTTGTTCCAGGGTCTGAAAAACCTTGGGATCCACCACCTGTCGTTTCTGGTAGTTGACCTTTACCTGAAAACTCACTTCCTGAGCCTGGATCAGGCCGGCAAAAAAAGACACAACAAGTAAAAAAAGAAGGCGCTTCATAGCGTGATCTTTTTGGGAATGCACCCCGAAGCGACGGGGCTACATCCATTTGGCGACCGCCCGAAGAATATCCCGGGCTACTGCTTCCTTAGACTTTAACTCCAAAGCGGTTCGCTTATTGTCCCGGTCAAACAGGGTTACCTTGTTGGTGGGCAGGTCGAAGCCCGCTCCCTCATCGCGCAGCGAGTTGAGGACGATCAGGTCGAGGTTTTTTCGCTCCCGCTTTTTCCGTGCATTCTCTTCTTCCCGCTCGGTCTCCAGGGCAAAGCCGACCAGCACCTGCCCCGGCTTTTTTTGCTCGCCCAGGGTAGCGGCGATATCGGGGTTTTGCACCAACTTGATCTGCATGCCTTCGTCACCCGTTTTTTTGAGCTTCTGACCGGCAAGCTCGGCCGGGCGATAATCGGCCACTGCAGCGGCGAAAATAGCCAGGTCGGCCTGCGGAAAGTGGCGGGTGGCGGCTTCGTACATCTCCCGGGCAGTTTCCACCCGCTCCAGGTCAATGCCGGGGTGATGAGTGTCCAGCGGCGAAGGGCCCAGGATCAGCCTTACGGCTGCTCCCATGCTCGCCGCTGCTTCGGCCAGCGCAATGCCCATCCGGCCGGATGAGCGATTGCCGATAAAGCGCACCGGATCCATGGGCTCATAGGTGGGTCCTGCTGTGATGAGCACCTGCTTCCCATCCAGGAGGCGGATTTCGGCAAAATGCTGCTCCAGCAGCCTCACTATAGTTTCGGGCTCGGCCATGCGCCCCTCCCCAACCAGGCCGCTGGCCAGTTCGCCATGGCCCACGGGAATCAGGGTGTTGCCGTAGGACTGTAGCCGGGCCACATTCGCCTGCGTGGCCGGATGCTTCCACATGTCCAGATCCATAGCCGGTGCGAAAAAGACGGGGCAACGGGCCGAGAGGTAGACGGCAGTGACCATGTTGTCGCACAAGCCCAGGGCGAGATGCGCCAGGGTGTTGGCCGTAGCCGGCGCAATCACATAGGCGTCTGCCCAAAGCCCGAGTTCAACGTGGTTGTTCCAGCCCGATTCGGTGCTGACCTGGGCGTACACGGGCTTACCCGACAAGGTGTGCAGGCTCAGCGGGGTGATGAAGGTCGCGGCTGCCGGCGTCATCAATACCTGCACCTCAGCCCCGGCTTTGACCAAAAGGCGCGTCAGCAGGGCCGACTTGTAGGCCGCGATACTGCCCGTAATCCCAAGCGCGATATGTTTTCCGGTAAGGGCAGACATGAGGCCGGTCGATTTCAGCTTTGAGCTTGTTGGGCCTTCACCTTCCGGAGCAAAGCCCCCAACGAGCTCCTAGTCCATTTCCTTTTTGCGCTCGGCGAAGCGGTGGTAGAGGTTGTCATTGAGAAACTCATCCGTAGCAATGATGACCGGATTGGGCAGGCGTTCGTAAAACTTGGAGATCTCGATCTGCTCCTTGTTTTCGCTCACCTCCTCTATGGCTTCCGTCGAGGTGGCAAACTCCTCCAGTTTGTTGTGCAGCTCGTGTTTGATATCCACCGCTACCTGGCGAGATCGCTTGCTGATCACAGCCAGGGCTTCGTAGATGTTGCCCGTATCCGCAATAAACTCCTTAATGTCGCGTGCGCGCACATTAGGATCCAAGCCTTGCACTTGGGTCTTGATATCCATCATAGTCGTAATCCTTTAGATTTTTGAGGGAAGTTTCCCGTATGTTGGCCGCCTCTTTGGCGTGTTTGCCGTCTCCGTAACGCGCCAGAAACTCGTCCGACTTTTCCAAGACTTCGGCATACCGCTCGTCCTGTTTGACGATCACGCTGTTCTCGGCCAGTTGGAAGGCCGACTTCAGGATCAGGAAACGGATCTCTTCGGCATTGTCGGTGTCTGGAAAATCTTTGAGCAAATTGTCCAGGGAATGCATCGCGGCCTGGTACTGACGCAAGTTGTAGTAGAGCTTTCCCTGTTCGAACCCCTTCTTCTCCAATTTGCCGCGCAGTTCATCGATCAATTGGTTGCACTGCACCACCCGCTGGCTGTTGGGGTAGGTGTTCACGAAGAGTTGAAAGCCGTCGATGGCCTGCTTGGTATAAGTCTGGTCCAGGCGGAAGCTGGGCGACAACTTGAAATTGCAGAAAGCCGACATGAAGTCCGCTTCCTCCCGTTTGTCGCTGATGGTAAAGGTGTTGGAGAAGTTTTTGAAGTAGTAGGAGGCCAGAATGAACTGCTCCAGCTCGTAGTAGGTCTGCGCGTACTTGAAATAGATCTCTTCGGCCTCCGGTTGGCCGCGAAAAGCCCCGATGATCAGTTCGTACAACGTCTGGGCTTTCTGAAAATCGCCCTTATTGTAGTAGGTATTGGCAGCCTCGTAGATCTGCTTGGGGTCGCCGCTGAGCCGGATCTGCTCGAAATTGCTCTTGCAGGCCGTCACCAGCAAGAAGGCAAAGGCCGCAATAATCCACAAGGGTCTGATCTTCATAAGGCTGCAAAAGTACTGCTTTTGGTGCATTTTTCCAATGGCTTGGCTGAGTTGTAAAGAGGCCGCATTCGGGCTTCGGGTTGGCTGCAAGACCGGCGGATTGCTACCTTTAGGGCAAGGAAAGCCGTCCTCATGCGACTGGAGGATTTTCGCATTTATTACAACCACAGCATTTACCCGGAGCTCCTGCGCATGGAGCGGCTGCGCAAACGCCTATTGCGCCTGATGGCTTTTACCGTTCTGCTGTTGGTTGGCATCGTCATCTTGCTGATCCAGGTGCAGCTCGTGATCGTGGCTGCGGCAGTTGCCATCCCTCTGGTCTTCTACATTGCCTATCTGGGCTACCGGATCCGCCAATTCGTGCTGGCCTTCAAGCCCCGGATCGTAGAGCTCATCATCGACTTCATTGATGATGGGGTCAATATGGGGGAGTTGGTGTACCAACCCAAACGAACGATCAGCCGGGAGCGTTTTTTAGCCAGCCAGCTTTTCGGAACCGATGCCCCCGTGTTTAGCGGCGAGGATTACATCAGCGGTGTAGTGGGCCAGACTCCTTTTGCCCTGAGCGAACTGACCGTAAGGGAGGTCTCGCCGGTGCGCACCCGGCTGGAGACCGTCTTTCGGGGCGTATTCCTGCACGCCACTTTCCCGGAGATCACCCGCGGGCAACTCATTTTGTGGCCGCGGTCAGAGGCCCAATACCTCACGCGTTCCATCAAGGCTTTCACCCGCGATGGGGCCGTCAACGTAGACCACGAAATTCTTAACGGCGACTTTCGCCTGACCTTCGCAGCCTTTGCCATGCCCGACACCCACGTCATCGGCATTCTGCCCGAACCCATGCAGGAAGCCATCGTGCAATATTTGCGCGCGACGGGGAAAACGCTGTTTCTCTCCTTTCAGGATCGAAAAATTTATGCGGCCCTTGCTGAACCAAAAGACATACTCGAACCGTATATATTTCAGTCCAACGTCAGCTTTGAACTCATTCGGGAGTTTTTTTCCGACATTCAGCTGTTGTTGAAGATCATAGAAGATTTTGACCGCACCCATTAGACGCCAAAGCCCACCTTTTTCACCCGCTAACTCTTACTTGACAATGAATTCAGTGATCCGTTTTCTGTTCCCTCTTTTCCTGGCTGCCGCTCTTTTGTCCTCTGCTGCCTTCGCCCAATCAACCGATAGCCTCGACCGCGCGCTGCTCTGGGAGATCAGCAGCCCCGAGCTGCAGCAAAAATCCTATCTCTTCGGCACCATACACATGATCCCAAAAGAGGATTTTTACATGGACGAAGCCGTAGAGCGTGCGCTGGAAGCAGCCGAACAGGTGGCCTTTGAAATCGATATGGACGAGATGAGCGACATGGGCAAGATGATGGGCCTGCTCATGGATGCCTTTATGAAAGGAGACACTACACTGAGCGACCTCCTGTCGCCCGAGGAATACGAGCTCGTAGACGCCCATTTCCAAAAGATCGGTCTGCCCCTGGGCATGCTGGAACGCATCAAGCCCATGTTTCTCACCGCGCTTACCTCCGAGGACCTTTTCTCTGGTCAGCCGGGTACAGGCAACATCACCTCCTATGAGATGGAGCTGTTGCAGCGGGCCAAAAGCCAGGAAAAAGCCATTAGCGGCTTGGAGACGGCCGAATACCAAATGAGCATGTTCGACAGCATTCCGTATCGGGTGCAAGCCAAAATGCTGGTGGATGCCATCGCAGAGACCGATCCGGACAACGACCAGATCCTGGAATTGGTCAACCTGTACAAAAAGCAGGACCTCAACGGCATGGCACGCCTTTTCAAGGCCGACAAGAGCGGCCTGGGCAAATACGAAGATCTGCTGCTGGTAACGCGAAACCGAAACTGGATTCCCGTCATGGAAGCCATGATGGCGGAAGGAGCCGCTTTTTTTGCCGTGGGGGCAGGGCATTTGGTCGGGTCGCAGGGCGTAATTCGCTTACTGGAAGCCAAAGGGTACCGGCTGAAGCCGGTGGTCTTTGAGTGGCCTCAGTAAGGCAGGCAGAGCCTAGAGGATGCCGTCCGGCTTGCCGGCCAGCCCCAAGGGAGTGACATAAGTCATAGAGGGTGTCGCTTATTTAGCCTATGTTATGATGCGAATCTATTTTCTGATCGAACGAACAAGGCTATGTTATTGCGAGATATCCCGAACTACGAACGCGGCACATTTTTCGATGTGCGTTCGTTGGAGGAGTACCTGCTGGTACATGCCAAGGGAAGCATAAACATCCCCTGGTATCGTTCCGAGCGCTTCCTGACCGAATTGAAGAACTATCCCAAACCCTGGATCTTTTCCTGCGAAGAAGGCATCCGATCGGGCCTGGTCGTCTTTTCCCTGCGCATGCTGGGATACGAAGACATTTACAACATCGGCCGCTGGCTGGATATTCCGACGGTGAAGCCTTCCGCCGCTTGAAGCAGCCCCTCCGAGCGTTCTATCCTATCGCGACGGAAAGCCCGACGCCGATGCGTCCGCCGAAACCGCTTGAAGAGATACCGGTATGCCGCTTAGCGCTTTTAACCCGGATTGTTCACGGGAGCCCGTGAATAATGACGCTAAGTGGTGGGAAAGATGTTTGTTTTCAACCCCTTAGCTCAGGGTCTTCGATGCCGATATCCGAAGGATCGTCCGTATTCCCCTGACCCTTGCAAAGTTTTGTACACCCCAATAGGGGTGGGATAGCTGCCCTAATACCATTTTAAAATGAGAATGACGCATCCATAAGGGTTTGATCTTTAAAATTTTGCAATTCCTCAGCCCTTAGAGTGAACCATTCGGTGAACTTTCGGGATTACATTTACATCGCATCCCAATCCTTGCCCGCTATGAACTACAAGGTACTCTCTGCCTGGATCTTTGCCGCCCTGATGGTGCTGGTCATTTTGCTGATCATCTGGCCGTCTTCATGGCTTGCCGGCCTTTCCATGGCCTTACTGCCCTTCCTGCTCATCGCCCAGGCTATTGTCATTCTGCGAGCCAACGAACAGGGCAAAGAGGGTTTTGGCGACGATCAGTGGTATGACCGCCCCTGAAACGGCGGACTCTTCTGATAAAGGTCAGGCCGCAGGATTGATTTTTATCATGCAGGGGTTGCCCGTCCGGATGTACCTTGGCTGGAAGAAACGTGAAATATGAGTGCCCTAACCCGTGCATCCGAGAGCCAGCTCAACCCGATTGAACCCTATGCCGTTCAGCAGGCGCTGGTAGCCCTTACCCTGTCAGCGGGGGATGAGCCCTTACTGCGATACCTCAACTTCTTCAGCCGCGAAATTCCGATAGGGCGTGCCTATTTTTTGCACGTTGTGCCCCGGCCGGAGAGCCTACCGGCTTCCCCCGGACGGTACCAAATCAAAAAAGGAGTAGTCAACAAGCTGGAAGAACAGGTGAACAACACTCTTCAGGAGGGACAAATCGTTCACCTGTCGTTCGATATTCGCGAGGGGGCTCCCCTTGAAGAACTGCTCAAGGACGCGCGAGACCTCCATGCCGACCTGACGATTATCGGGCAGCGCAGCGATCGCCAAGTGCACGGCATCCTGGCCAAGAACCTGGCCCGCAAAGTCCAAGGCCATGCGCTGGTCGTACCGGCCGATTCGCCGATTCGCCTGGAGCACATCCTCGTTCCTCTCGACTTTTCGGCCTCTTCGCTGGCAGCGCTCCGCCAGGCGCTGGCCATTCGTTTGCAGTTGGGTAGCCAGGTGAAAGTAACCTGCCTGCACATCTTTGAAGCGCCCAATCTGCGCTTCTACCAGGTGGAAGAATCGGCGGAGGAGTTGGAGGAAGTACTGCGCAAGGACCGGGAGGAGGCTTTTGAGGCCTTTATGCACACCTACTTTAAAGATCAGCGCAATGAGGTAAAGGCCGTGACCATCCCCCAGGAGGAAGGCAGTATAGCCGAGCAGATCCTCACCTATGCTCAGCAGCAAGGGGGCGACCTCATCGTCATGGGCGCCAAGGGGCACTCCAGCGTGGAGTTGCTGCTCATGGGAAGTGTGACCGAAAAGCTGCTGAGCCTCAACGAGCGAATTCCCACGCTCATCTCCAAAAGCGAACCTACCGAATAAAACCGCATAAAATGGATCTCTTTATTCACCGCGATCAGCAACTGAAGCGCCTGCAAGCCCAATTTCAGTCGGCTTATCCATACCTGTGGCTGGCTTTTTACGCCCGGCCGGAACAGGTGCACGCCGGTAGTTTCCGGCGACACGAATTGCCGGGACATCTGCGCGTAGGCGATATCCGCTCCCGGGGCATGGAGGGCGTAGTACCTGTAGGACCGAATGTGAAAACCGGAGAACTCGAGCGTCTGCTCTACGAATCCTTCGGCCTGCCCGCTCAGGTGTTCCGCAAATCCTACGGCCGCTGGATGCCCACCTGGGCTACGGATGCCTGGCCGCTGAGGCAGCAGAACCACTACGGCCAGCTCATGGGCGAGCGAGGCGTCAAGCTGAGCGCACAACCTTCTTCATCACTTCAATCCGTACGATCATGACCATAAAGGATAACAAAACACTCGCAACCATTCAGAAAGAGTTTAAGGATACCTTTCCCTACCTGAAGATCGAGTTCTACCAGGGCCATCACGAGGCCGGAGAAGGATCTCCGGGCGGCACCCGCTTGGATCCCAAACAAACCATTGGCGCCGTGCGCACCGTTAAGCAGCCGGGCGAGCTGGCTGTCACCGATGACATGACGGTAAAAGCATTCGAACAGGAGGTTTACCGGCGTTTCGGCCTCAACGTGCAGGTTTTCCGGAAGTCGGGCAACCTCTGGATGCAAACCACCTCGACCGACGACTGGACGCTGCAGGAGCAGAACCGCAAGGGAGGCTCATCCGAGGCTGCCTACCGGGAAAAATACGAACAGGAATAACCCTAAGAGGCAAGGCCAAAGGCTAAGGCCATGATTTTTGTCATATAGCGTGCGGCCTTCCGTCTCCTATTTTAACGCCATGAAAAATTTTCTGGTCCCGACGGATTTTTCAGACTGTGCCGGTTATGCTCTGGAGGTAGCTGTGGCGCTGGCCGACCGCTTCAAGGGGCATGTACATCTCATGCACGTCCTGGATCTGCCGGAGGATTGGCACCTCAGCGAAGGCGAGGGTCAGGAAAACTGGACCCTGCAGATGGAATGGGAAAACCGGGCCTTCCAGCAACTCCAGCAGTTGCGGGATCAATACCCGGAGATCTCCATATCCACATCCTCCACCATTGGGCCGCTGGTGCAGCGCATTCGCGCCCATGCCGACGAGCACGGTATCGATCTCATCATCATGGGCTCGCACGGAAGCAGCGGAAAAAGTGACTTTTTTATCGGTTCTAATACGCAAAAAGTGGCCCGCAGCCTGCACCGCTCCCTGCTGGTGATCAAAGAACCTTTGGAAGAGATCCGGTTCGACAAGGTTATCTTTGCCTCCAACTTCGACGAGCGCGAGAAAGAGCCCTTTCTCAAATTCAAAGAGATCGTAAAGCACTTCATACCGGAAATCCATCTGGTAGCCATTCACACCTCGTCTCTCTTCGATCCCCCCTATATCCTCAGCCAGGAGGCCATGGCCGACTTCAAGCGGCTCTGCCATCCCTTCACCTGCCGGACCCACATCTACAAGGACTTTTCGGTAGATCGCGGGGTGCGCAACCTGGCCGGCGAATTGGGTGCCAACCTCATCGGCATCTCCAACCATTATCGCCGTCCGCTGAAGCGCATGCTCACGGGCTCCAATGTAGAAGCGCTGGTCAATCACGCCGATATTCCGGTGCTGGCCATCGATTACGCCGAACCACCAAGCTCATAAACTCCCTACGACATGAAGCGCATTCTATTTCCTACGGATTTTTCGCCCTGTGCCCGCA
Organism: uncultured Saprospiraceae bacterium; assembly: GCA_964595955.1. Lineage (GTDB taxonomy): Bacteria > Bacteroidota > Bacteroidia > Chitinophagales > Saprospiraceae > JAJDFU01. Next base: position 28,883 of record CAZQSF010000027.1, on the reverse strand, counting down.
ATGCGTTCGACTACGCCATTCATTTGGCCGATGCGCTGGATGCCACCGTAGATCTCGTTTCCATTTACAACCTTCCGGTGGGCGAAGCCAGCAGTGTGCCGCCTGAGTACATACAGCGCATGCTCAACGAAAAACGGCAGGCTACCCTTAAAAACCTGCAGAACTTCATTCTCGGCTTCCCGGATGAGCACATCGGCACCCTGCGGGCCGATTACGGCGTCTTTGTTTACCAGGAGGTGACGGACATTGCGGAGGACAAGGAATACGACCTCATTGTGATGGGGACGAAGGGCGAGCACAATGCCATGGAACGGCTGATGGGCAGCGTGACCACCCACACCATGATGCACGCCTCCTGCCCGGTGCTGGCCATACCTGAGGACGCCAAATTTGAATCCTTGAAACACATCGTGTACGCTTCCGACTTTCTGCCCAACGAAGCCGCTGCCCTGGAAAAACTCACGGCCCTGGCCCAATCTCTCAATGCGCGCCTGGGCTTTGTACACGTCGACACCTCCGGCGAGGGCGCGGCCAAGCTGGAAACGTGGAAAAAATCGCCCCTGGCTGAATCCTTCTCAGATAAATCCCTGATCACCAACCCTTCTTCCATGGCCGGCATGGACGATTTCATCAAGGAAAATGAGGTGGATATGCTGGCGCTCTTCATTCCCCAGCGCCGGCTCTGGGAGCGCCTGTTTCACACCAGCTTTACCAAAAAGATGGCCTTTCACACCAAAGTGCCGCTGCTGGTTTTTCACGAATAGGGCCATCCACAGTACAGAACGTATATCCAGCCAAGGTGCCCGAAAAGACGGTTTGGGGTAAATCATACCATTGAAAGGATAAAACACATCTCTAAAGAATAGGAGCAAAAAGCGCCAGGTAGCTCCACAAAAAAAGGAGGACCTTGCAGAAGTATCCTCCGTTTTTTGCGCCTCATCGGGCACCAAAACCGCTCCTTTTCGCCGTCAAAACATTTTTGAGATGGCTCCTAATACCGTTTAAAAAATAAAAAGTCGCATACCGCTTCCAAATGGGTTTGATTAAAAACTTAATCCATTTGGAAGCGGTATTATTTTTTAAGCGCGTATTCACGGTTTTCAGGATAAAATAGGTCTTGGTAAAAAGGTTATTTTATCCTGTAAACCGTATAATCATTCATGCTCGCCTTTACCTGCCGAAGGAAGGCATGGCGGGCAGGGTTATCCTTAAATCCGCAAATCAACGAAGAGGAGGAGCTAGCTGCTCAGCAAGGTCTGATTGCTGAAAGCATAGTTGATCATATCGAAAGTGGTGAGAATGCCGGCCAGCGCGCCGTCTTTTTCTACCACGGGAATGGCGTGGAAGAGATTCTCGCGAAAAAGACTGGCCGCCAACTCCAGGCTGTCGTCAGGATGCAGGGTCGCCACTTGCTTCGTCATCACCTCGCCCACCAATAGCGAGCGCAGTATGGCATCGTTGTACTCCTGGCTCTTCTCGGTTTTGAAAAGGGTGAAGCCGTGCAGCAGTTTGAGGTAGTCCGAATGACTGATGATCCCCACCACACGCCCTTCCTTGACAACAGGCAAATGGTGAATGTTATTCATGCGGAAGATGTCCTGCACCTTCGCCATAGTCGTATCGGGATTGACGGTAATCACCTCGCGGGTCATGATATCAGCAGCGGTCATGAGCGGTATTTTTTCGCGGTTTCCAAATGAAAAGGCACGGGAATGAACCCGTAAGATCACTCCTCAATGCCCACCGGAGAGCTGAAACTGAACGAAAGCAGGTCGTGGGTCGTAACGAGCCCTACCAGGCGGTCATCTTCAATAATCGGCAAAGCGTGAAATTTGTTTGCCAGGAAGATATCGGCAGCCAGGCCGATGGTATCGTCCGGATCGAGCACCAGGGGGTACTCGGTCATAAAATCGCGGGCAGCCAGCTTTTCGTAGGCTTTCTCGGACCAGGTCTTGCCCGAGGTAGTCATGGAAAGGACGTAGGCCACCCGAAATACGTCTTCTTTGCTGATGATGCCCATGAGTCGTTCGCCAGCCTCGGTTACGGGCAGGTGGTGAAAATTATTCTCCTCGAAGGCCTTCTTGACTTCAATGGCAGGTGTGTCCGGGGAAACGGTGACCAAGCGTGTGGTCATGATATCGCGAATAGGTTTGTCCGGTCTCATGGTATCGTGTTTTAGTGGTCCAAATGGGTGAAGCCTAGGAGGAGGCAAAACGGGGGCCGTCCTCTTCTACGCGTCCTAGTATAGCCAGCCCCTTCAACAAATGGCGAAGAAGGGCCTCGCCGTGAATCGTTCTCGTACTTCCTAGCTGCCCGGCAAGGGCTGCGCTTTGCTCTTGGTGTTTTTCCAGGCCCGGCACTTCGGCTTTTGCCCAAAGGGAGCAAAGGTCTTGCTTGCTGAGTGTTTCCAGTGCAGCGGCGGCGCGCCGGGCCCGTTCGGCCGAAGGCGCATCTGCATAGGTCCGGGCGGCATCCCAGGCTATCCACCAGGGATCGAGATAATAGATCAACCCCTGAGCTTGCCGGTAGTCCTGCAAGGCGCGGCGCACCGCATCCAACAGCCGGGCCGCCTCGTCCAGCCGGCCGGCATCGATGGCGCGATAAGCGCTGCCCAGGTCTTGGTCGGCGGCACAAGCCCAGTCGGGAGGTGCCTGCCGCCCTGGTCCGGCCAGGTAGTTGTGCAATAACCGCTGCCAGTGAAACTCCAGGCGAAAAATGTCCTCCTCGGCTTCGCACCAGCGACCTTCCTGCACGTGCACCCACAGGGGTACAAAGCCCTCGTCAAAGCGGGCCATCGCTTTCAGAACCTCCGTATCGCGCAGGTTGGCCTGAACGAGCAGAGGAAAGAGCAGGAGGGTGAGGAGCGACCATTTCATAGGGCACCGGATTTGGGCCGGGCGCACCCAGCCGTGGGTTCGTCAATGAATGTCTATGCGCTTGACCGGCTTGGCCTGCGGAATGGCCCGCTTGGGCAGATCCACAAACAAGATGCCGTCGCGATAGCTGGCTTTGATCTGATCGGCCTCCACCTGTTCGGGCAGGACGAAAGCGCGTTTGAAAGCGCGGTAGCTGAACTCGCGGCGCGTGTATTTATCTTCTTCTTCCGCTGTTTCGCTGCGGGTCTCCGAACGGATGGTCAGGACGCCGTCCTTAACCTCCACCTCGAAGTCATCTTTCTTCATACCGGGTGCAGCTACCTCCAGCTGATATCCTTCGTTGGTTTCGGAAACGTTGACTGCCGGCACCTTCGGGCTGCGATCCCAAAAGCGCTGCATGGCATCCTCATCCGGACCAAAGAAGTTGTCCACCAAGCTGGCAAATGCGGGAAACGAATAGCGATTCGGAAGTGCCATAATCACAGGTTTTTGGTTCTTTACCAAAGCTACCTAATGGCTTTCCTCCCGACCATGATGGAAATCAATGGCCGGCGTTGACATTTATCAGGAACGGAATGAGTAGGGAATCGCCGGCGGGGGCGGATTGGCCCGGAAAAGAGAACAAAGCATACCGGTCGACGAGGAAGGTTCTTTTTACCCCTTGCACACGGTTTTGGACGGTAGTTACCTTCCGCTGTCGTGGAGAACCAACAGGGGCACTTCGCTCTCGAAGATCATTTTGGACGAAACGCTCCCCTTGAGCAGGCGCTGGAAGAAATTTTTCTCACGCCGTAAGAGCACCAGGAGGTCGGCCTTCTTCTCCTCGGCAAATTCGGCGATGCTTTCGGCCAAAGACTCGTCATCTTCGCTCTTGTCGAGTATCAGTTCATAGTAGATTCCCTCGAAATACTCATGCATATCGGGAACCTCATCGTTCTCGATATCTTTGTGATAGATAATGAGTTGTACGGGAAACACCTTGAGTATCGCCAGCAGGGGTTTGAGGACCTCCTGAGAGGAAATGCGCAGATCGTCTACCGCCATGACGATGGTCTGGAAACCGTCGAAGGCAAATCCTTCCGGTACGGTCATGACCGGCTTGAACGTCCGGTTGATCACCTTGTTGGAGTGGCTGCCCACGAGCAATGCTTCCAAGCCTTCGGCCCCGTCGATTCCCATGAGGATGAGATCGAAGTCCTCCTTTTCGGCCACATCCACAATGGAGGCCACGGCATCGCCCCGAACGATCTTGCTGGTGATGGTAGAGCCCCCCGTCAGCAGCGGTTCGATCTCCTGAACGATTTTCAGCATCTCGCGGGCGGCATCTTCCCGCATGTGGCGGTCTACGGATTTAAAGGTACTGGCCGAAGAGACCACATCGAAGGCGTGAAGCAAGGTGATGTTGGCGCCGTACGCATTGGCGATTTCCAGCAGGAAGGGGGCTGCACTGCGCAATTTGCGGGAAAAGTCAGTGGGAACGAGTACCTTTTTCATGGTGTCGGTACCAGGGGCGTTTAGGTTATCAATTCAAGAGCTGCGGGCGGTTTTCCGCCCCTTGCCTCGCTGCAAAGTACGTTTTTTTCCCTTGAAACGCGAAGGGAAATAGGGCGGAGGAACACGTAAAAAAGGAGCGCCTTATCAGGCCTGGAAATGCATGACCATAAGGGGTATGGTGGTATTGAAAATGACGCGGCGCGTGGCACTTCGATGAAACCAATCCTCCAGGAAGCGCCTGTGCGGCGTGGCCATAATGAGCAGGTCGGCCTGCTGATCCTCGGCGTATTGCGAAAGGCCGTCGAGCATGTCGTTGCTGTCCACGGTAGCCAGGTGAAAGAGCGGCCTGCCGGCATTGGGGAAGTGGCCGCTGGAGGTGCGTTGTACCGTGTATCCGTGCAGCTCGTTCTCTTCGATATGTACGAAGTGTACGTCCGCTCCGAAGCGAGTGGCCCATTCCATGACCTGGGGCCAGATGCGCTCTTCGCCGGGCTGGAAATTGCTGGCGTACACGATGCGCGAGAATCCCTGATAGCGAACAAAGGGAGGCACGAGCAAGACGGGGCAGGCCGCTTTGCGAGCCACCGTCGAGGATATGCTTCCCCAAAGGCGACCGTTGGCCCGGTTCTCGCCCGTAGTGCCCATCACGATCAAATCGGTTTGCCCGAGCCGGGAGAGGCTTTTGAGTTCCTCTACCACTGAGCCGGTAATGATGAGATCTTCCACAAGCACCCCTTCCGGCTTGGGAAAGCGGGCGTCGCCCTGCCCAGACAAGCGATGGCGCATCAGGTTGCGCTTTTGATTGAGCTGGTCCAATTGCTCGGAAGCCGGTTGCGGCATACTGGGCACGGTAGCCGCAGGCTGATGGACGTGAATGAGCTGGATGGATGCACCCTGTTCGCGAGCCAGGTCCAATGCAAACTGATAGGCATTGTCGGCCAGCTCAGAAAAGTCGGTCGGCACGATCAGCTGATCGAGGTCGAAGTGCCCATTGCCGGGTTGCAGCAGCACGCTCAACGCAATTTTCAGATCTTCTACACTGGGCAATACCTTTTGAAACACCACTTTATTGTTGATCACCAAAGCGGGGATGCCGGAAATATCGTATTGGAGTAACGCGGAGATCTCGGAAATCTCCTGAATGGGAATGGAGAGTTTCAATTCGCCCAGAGCAGCCTCCAGATTGGCTCTGAATGCCCGGTGCCGCGCCGACCCAATGCCTAGCAGCTCAATACGGGGATGATCAGAAGACCGCTCTGTCGTCATATGTACACTCGGGTGTGGTATTAAATCAGGTTCACTTCTGCCCTGCAGAAGACAATGCACAAGATCCACCGAATGCCTGCCGCCTTTAATGATTTTTGTCATCGGGTAAAATGATTTTTCAGTAGAATTGCTACCTTACTCACTGCCTGATGGACAAATCACCGGCCAAATTGGAGCAACAATTCAATCCGCAAAACCATTCCGAAGCGGTTCTTCGGCTGGATGCTGTTTTTCGCTCGGCTATTGACGGGATCATCGTCATTGATCCCAAAGGCCGCATGGAAATGGTCAATCAGGCTGCCGCTGAGCTGTTTGGCTATGCCGTAGAAGAAATGGTGGGCCAAAACGTGCGCGTCCTCATGCCGGAGCCTCACCATACCCATCACGATGCGTACCTGCGTCGCTATCAACGCACCGGCGAAAAGCACATCATCGGGATAGGCCGGGAGGTAAAAGGCCGGCGGAAGGACGGCAGCCTCTTTCCCTTTCGGCTGTCCATCAGCGAAGCCCGCCTGGCCGATCGGGTCATCTTCACCGGCATCATCCACGATCTTACACAACAAAAGAAAGCCGAGCAGGACTTACTGGAAGAGCAGGAAAAGGCCCGCACCTACTTCGACATGGCCAACACCCTCAATGTGGTGTTGGATGTAGAGGGCAATATCCTGCACGCCAATAAGAAGGCAGCCGCCTTCCTGCACATGCCCGAATCCGATCTGACGGGGAAAAACTGGCTGGACCTCATTCTTTCAGAGGAAACCAAGGCACAACAGGCCTCCTTTTACCGGCGCATGATGCGAGGCGATATTCCCTTTGAGACCTATCTCGAAACCCCGTTGCGCGATGCCGGAAGGCAGGAGCACGTGATTGCCTGGCACAACACCGCCCTGTACGACGAGCAGGGCGAGATCACCGGCATGATCACCTCCGGCATTGATATTACCGACCAGCGCAAAGCCGAAGACCACATCCGAAAACTGAATGCCGAGCTGGAAGAACGAGTGGATCAACGCACCGAAGAGCTGGCAACAGCCGTCAACCAGTTGTTGAATATCAATCAGCAACTCGAATACGAGGTGCGCGAACGGCGCGCTGCCGAAGAAGCTCTCCGAAAAAACGAAGCCGAATTGCGAAATGCCTTCGAAAAAGAGAAAGAGTTGAGCGAGCTCAAATCCCGCTTCGTATCCATGGCCTCGCACGAGTTCCGAACCCCGCTCAGCACCATACTCTCCTCAGCCGACCTGGTGGAAGCTTATACCCGGGAAGACCAGCAGGAAAAACGGCTCAAGCACATCAACCGCATCAAAACCTCAGTGGCCAACCTCACCAATATTCTCAACGATTTCCTCTCGCTGAGCCGCCTCGAGGAAGGCAAGATCGAACAGGAGCCGGTCCGTTTTGCCTTGCCCGTCTTTTGCCAGGAGGTTCTGGATGAAGTTCAGGGGCTGCTCAAGCCCGGCCAGCAGATCCTGCACAGCCTGCCCGATTCTCGCACGGAGGTTTGCCTCGACAAGAAATTCCTCAAAAACATTTTGCTCAACCTCTTGTCGAATGCCATCAAATACTCCGGGGAGAACCAACCCATTCGCTGCGACGTGCAACTGAATAACGGACGGTTGCGCATTGCCATAGCCGACAAGGGCATTGGCATACCCGATGAAGAACAGCAGTACCTGTTCACCCGGTTTTTCCGGGCCCACAATGTTGAGAACATCCAGGGGACCGGGCTGGGACTCAATATTGTCAAACGCTACGTCGAACTCATGAAGGGAGACATCCGCTTCAAAAGCATACCGAACCAAGGAACCACATTCTGGGTAGACATTCCCCTCCAAAAACCACTGTAGCCCAACTGAAACCTAGAAGCCAAAAATCCTGACCAAAATGAAACGCATACTCGTCATAGAAGACAATCCGGAAGTTCGGGAGAACCTGGAAGAGATCCTGGAGCTTTCGGGCTTCGAGGTTGAAGCTGCTGAAAATGGGAAAGCCGGCGTGGAAAAGGCGCTGGCCACCCCTCCCGACCTCATCCTTTGCGATATTATGATGCCTGTACTCGACGGTTTCGGCGTACTCAACATCCTGAGCAAAAAACCCCAGACGGCCGGTGTACCCTTCATTTTCCTCACTGCCAAGGCGGAAAAAACCGACTTTCGCCGCGGCATGAATCTCGGGGCCGACGACTACATTACCAAGCCCTTCTACAAAGACGAACTCCTGCAGGTCATCGAAACGCGCCTGGCCAAAAACGAACAGTTGCGCAAGCAATTTGACAAGACCGAGCAGGGCCTGAGCGCTTTTATCAACGAAGCTAAAGGCTATGAGGAACTGCTCAAGTTATCCGAAGACCGGCGTACCAAACTCTTCAAAAAACGGGAACTCATCTTCGAAGAAGAGGAATACCCCCGCTACCTCTACTTCGTGAAATCCGGCAAGGTCAAGGTCTTCAAAACCAATGAGGAAGGCAAAGAATACATAATCTCCCTGCACGGGCCAGGAGAGTTTTTCGGCTATCTCGACCTCATAAAGGAAGAGCGCTATACCGAATCATCCGCAGCGCTGGAGGATACCGAGTTGCATCTCATTCCCAAAGAAGACTTCAACAAACTGCTCCACGCCAACCGCGACGTGGCCTCGCAGCTCATCAAAATGCTGGCCAATAACGTGACGACAACTGAAGAGCAACTGCTCAATCTGGCGTACAACTCGGTGCGCCGCCGGGTGGCCAATGCCCTGCTTTACCTCAGCGAAAAGGAAGGCAAAGAAGACATCAGCATCCTGCGCGACGACCTGGCCCGGATCGTAGGTACGGCCAAGGAAAGCGTCATTCGCATGCTCACCGAGTTCAAAGAAGACGGATACATACAGATCAGTGGCGGAGCTATCCACATCCTGGACAAGAAAAAGCTGGAGTCGCTGCCGGGTTAGCCCCCGGCAGGAAAAGGGTGCGCCCAAGGCGCTTTTCGCCATCCCGCCCGGCATTTCCTCGTTCTCCTTTCGGGAAGCCCGCAGATGCCGTCAGCCCCTTCCCACACCCGGCCGAATGAGCGATGGCCAGATCCGAGAACCAGGCTGCACGATGAATTCCGTCACAGGCTTGCCAGATACTCTTTCTGCAGCAACTCGCCGAACTCTTCCACCAGGGGCTGGAGCTTTCGAGCGCTGGGGTAGGGATCGCTGCAGGCAAAGGTGAGGGCCCCCACCGCCATATAAATATTGTGCATCTGGGTAGACTGGGCCTGCAATTTGGCACGTTGGGCACCGTCGCAGGTGGCTTTTCGCTGCTCCAGGCGAAGCAACTGGGATTCCATATGCCCCACCAACTGGGCATGATATTGCCGGGAAAGATCTAAATCTTCTTTTTCAACCGCAGCCCGAAAGCGGGCTGCATCCGCTTTGTATTGTCCCAACTCCTCCTTGTCGGGAGCAAAGGGCTGACCTTCGGGTTCGGCAGCCTGGGCCCATACGGTCAGGGGTAGCACAACAGCAAGAACTACAACGAGAAAGGCAGCGCGTTTCATGATTTCCTGTTTATTTAAGTCAAAGCAATTAATGAATCAGTCGGTGACCTATCGCTTTTAATGCGAGCAGAATAAATATACCCGTAAATGTGCTCAACATCATCCATGGGACGAATGTTTCGCCCAAAAGTAACAACTCAAAATCTTTGACCAGTTTAACGGGCTTCCAAAGAATATCCCAACTATTCCAGCGAAGCAGGCGCCCCAGCCACACTCCGGCACCGGCAGCCATACCGGCAACGGCTACGGCACCTTCGGCCGCCCAACGACCGAGCCGCAGGCGAAGAATGAGGTACCACCAGCGCAGCGCGTACAGCCCCAGGAGCAGCCCCGCAACCGAAAAGGCAAAAAAGGCCAGCGTTTCAAAATGCGACAACCACCCTCGCCCGGGCCGGAAGTGTATCATATCGGTGAACAGGTAAAAGGAGTTGGGCAAAAAGAGCAGGCTGAGAGCAGCGGCCAGGGGCACCGCGCTCCAGGATAGCCGGCGATTCAGGGCCATCAACGGAAAGATCGGCACCCAGGCCAGAAAGAGGTTCCATACCAGAAAGCGAAAACTTGCGATATCACCGGCCTGAAGGCCAAAAAGCGGCCGTACCCCGGCCAGGCCCACGCAAAAGAGCGACAAGACAGCCAAAGGCCACAGCGGGACCATCGGTGAATAGGAAAACCACGGAAGCGAAGTCCTGCACGGGCCGATCTGTCGCCGCAGAATTTGCAGGTCCGAATCCAACAAATCCTGAAAAGGCCAATTCCATACGGCTGTGTGCGAGGAACCCTCCTGAAATGCCTTCCGGAATTGCGACCAATATTCCGGCAAGATGAGCAGGCTAAGGCACACCACCCCCAGCGTATAAGCCGAGCGCTTGCCATTGCCCAACAGGTAGAACTGCATGGCGCACTCGCCGGGCACCTCAGCAGGAAAGTCCAGAAGTACGTGCAGGGCGTCGTGATCCTCAAAACAGGGGATGGGCCTCAGCCCCTGGGCAGCCCAGAAGCGAGCCAGGGCGCCCCCGAAGGTTTCGGACGGCAATTCCCGAAGGTCCTCCGGGGTTCGACTCCAGGGCTTAACGCCCCGCTTGAACAGAAATCGATAGATCGGAACGGATACCTTGAACAGGCGGATCAGGCACTGGCAACGCCAGGCGTAAACGGGAAGGGTCAGAATGGGTTCAAACATAACAAAGTGCTTTGTTTTTCAAAGTTAAAGTGGAAAAAAAATCGGATCCCACAGGTCATTCCGGCGGATCGACCTCCTCTAAAAGTAGCTGCAAAGCCTGTAGGTGGAGCCGGAATGCCAGCTTCCCTTTTTCGGTAGCCGAATAGGTGGTGTGCGGTTTTCGACCGAGGAATTGCTTGGCCACATTTACATAGCCCTCTTCCTCCAGCACCTTCAAGTGGCTGGCCAGGCGACCGTCCGTCACCTCCAGGCGGTCGCGCAAGGTCGTAAAGCTCTCCCGCTCGCTCACCATGAGAATGGCCATGACGCCCAGGCGTACGCGATGGTCGAAACTCTTGTTGAGTCCTGTCAATGGGTTTTTCATACCGGTTTGCGTTCGTGGCGATACCACATTCCAATGCCGTAGGCTATGTGAAAAATGCCGAAGCCGATGGTCCACAGTTCCAGGCCGTAGCCCGGAAAAGCCAGTCCGATCAGCCCAAGCAGCATCTCGCTCAGGCCCAGGTAGCGCACTTCGCTGAGCGTGTATTTACCTGCATTGTAAAGAGCCAGGCCGTAAAACAAAAGGGTGAGCGGCCCGGCCATAGAAAAATAGCCGCGCCAGGCAACGAGCAAGGTGGCCACTCCACCCGCAGCGAGAGGAATGAAGAGGTTGGCCAGGAATCGCCAGGTGAGGGCATCCCAGACCTTCTGCCCTTTGCGGCGAGCCTTTCGCGAGGTGAAGTACACCGCCGAGACCAGCGCCAGTACAAGGACAACCAGCCCGAGCACCAGGAAGAACAGGTATCCCGGTATACCCCAGTTGGTATAGCTGAGCAGATCAAAATAAAATACCCGCATCTGGAACGGGGCAACCCCCAGATAGATGTAGCCCAGAGCGGCTCCGATCAGGGCCCACGCGCCGGCCGCTACACCGGAGAGGCCGCTCAGCGATAAAAACCGGCTGGATCGGTCCATCAGCTGATGAATCTGCCCCAGGAGCTCTTCCGGAGAAGCTTGATACTTTGTCATAGAAGTACTTTGAAATACAAAGTAAGGCATTTTGTCCCGGTAAGTCAAGCCCTGCCCAATTTTGAGTAAAGGCCGGGCTTTTCCCGGCCGGCAGCCGGATGCTAACTCAGCGCGCTTATATTTGTACCCGGATCAAACCTCTGGCCTGTGAAATCACTGCTCGTAGCCTTTCTTTTCGGCCTGCTTTGCACCTCTTCTGCGGGGCCTTCGCCAGAATCTTCCGGCCGGCTCGTCCTGCAAATTGAGAACATCTCCTCGACCTCCGGCGCGCTCATGGTAGCTGTCTTTTCTAACCCGGACTCCTTCCTCAAGGAGGGCCGTGAATGCTGGCGCAAGCGCATTGTGAGCTTTTCCTCCGGTCACCACAATCTGGAGATCGCCGACCTCCCGCATGGGCAGTATGCGATAGCCGTGTACCACGATGTCAACGGAAATGGAAAGCTCGATAAAAACCTCCTGGGGATTCCGTCCGAGCCCTATGCCTTCTCCAACAACCCCCGCGCCAAGTGGAAACGCCCCGATTTTCTCGATTCTCAGGTGCAGTTCAACACAGCCCGCCTCAAACTCGTACTCGAGCTTTTGAATTGGAAAGAATACTAGAGCCGGTAACCGATGCGAAGTCCGACCAAGGGAAGCCAATCGGCTCGCCGGCAACTACTGTTCGTTCGGTGGCCAAAAGAATCCGGTCGGTGAATCCCCCGGCAGAGCTCGAATACCCCGGGCCTGCGTGATGCTGAGATCCATCAGCCCCCGTATGGCTCTTTCTGTTTAAAGACTTCCCGGTAAGTTCAGCCCGGAGGTTTGCCCTCCGTTTCTGGATCAACTCCTGCGCACTCGCTTTTCCTCCTTGCGGGGTTGTTCTTCGGATTCTTTGTCGGCTGGGGGGTCCTCGCCGAAGATCAGATCCGTGCTCTGGTAAGTGGAGCCGTAGGTTTCGGCCAGTGTGACCACCTGGAAGAGCGCATCGACGAACTGCGCGTCGGTGAGTTCGCGCAGCGGATGGGTGAATACGCTGATGATGAACCCCTGATGCAGGCTGTACTTGGCATCCAGCGCAGCGTGAAAATTGGCCTCCAGCATCCGACGCAGGCCTTCCTCATCCAGCCCCGTATCCTGAGCAATGGGGCTGAAAATGCGCATCCGGTTGGCCTGCAAATCGGTGATGACCAGCACCGGACGCTCGGCCAGGGAAAACTCCCAGAAGCCCGGGCGGCCTTCCACATCCATGGCATGGCCGCGAATGAGGCTGTCCAGGCGGTCCAGATTCATCGTTTGGGCGGGCAGTGTATATGCAGCTAGTAATCCAAAAAGCAGTGGGATCAGATAGAATCGCATCGCATAAAGATTTGGTTTAAAACGAATGTACCGGCCAATTCGTTTTGGGCGCCTTGTCTGACGACCGACGAACGAAGCAGAAGGCAGGTTGTTGGGGACGAGCCGTTGACGGAACTATCGCATTGACGACACATGGTTTGCTATCCGGTGTTAGGTAAAACAGACTCGTTCTACAAGACCTCAGACAATTCGATGTAGTCCCTGAATGGATTCCCCATTGCGCAGGGTTCGGGGTAGTGAAAACGCCCAAACCACTTCGCAACGGGTATAAGCACGCTCCGATAAAAAGTTTGCGTAGGGTCAGTTACCGCCCCATTCCCGCAACGGGTTTCCAAAGTCTTTGACCAGTAAATGGAGTTGTTTTTGCCCCGGCCGGTAGAAAACCTTTGCGCACGGTCAATTAAGATATTTGGCTAAGTCCAGTTCGATCGCACCGCCATTCCGCTTTTCCAGGACGACCGACCGGCCCATTGCGGGTTTTTGCCTCTGTGCAGGCAAGACCAGGGGCTCGGGTTCTTCAAAAGCCGGATTGATATCAAAAACATCATCGACTGGCCGATAAACGGGCACCAGGGCCTGATACGTCTCGGCTTCGGACGGCAAGAGGAAAAGGGAGACAAAGCGGGTATCCCCTGCAGCGTATTCGCTGTAGGGTAAAACCGGCCTTGGGTTGCGGTGATCCCGCATGTCAAAAACAAAGGCCCCGAAATCGCGCGCATAGCCGATCAGGAAGTTCTCCCAGACTTCCAAGCGAACGATCTGCCCCGATTGGGCATCCATCGACATCCGTTCGCCGGCGAACTCGGGCACAAGAGGAGGCAGCAGCGAATTGTCGGACAGATCCACGCAGTGCACGGCCCCCTTGCTCTTGATCCCAATCAACTTGCTACTCAGGTTATAGGTGATTTGCGCCAATTGATGGTCGTAGTCTTCATTTCCGCCGATAAGCGTATCGAGGAGCACGCGACAATCGGGCGTCGCCAGTACCTGCACCCGGCGATGTGCGCCTGGTTTTCCTGCGGGCAGTATGCGAACCAGCCGGTTCAATTCTTTTTCATAGAAGCGGTTGTTGGGAAGAAGCTCAACGGTCGACTGACAGGGAACCGTTGGCGCCTCGGGCTCATCTACCGGCGATTTTTCCTCTTTTTCGCTTTGACTCCTCTCGCAGGCAAGGGACAAAATCAAAAGCAGGGAAATGGGGATCAGGCGCAGCATGCTGAAGCTTTTGGAACAAGATACGCAGCCTTACGCGTTTGCCGAGGTCATTCCGGCGTGAAACGTTAAAAACCCTTAAAGTCTACGAAAAAGTTCGTAGAAACTTGCACTTACGAATTGCTTCGTATATACTTGCATACGAAGCGTTTCGTAAATCATTGCTTATGCCTGACAAGAAATTGCCCCGCCCCACGGAAGCCGAACTGGAGATCCTGCAGGTCCTTTGGACGACGGGGCCTGCCTCGGTACGGCAGGTGAATGAGGCGCTCCACTCGGCTCGCGGCGTGGGTTACACCACGACCCTCAAACTCATGCAGATCATGTTGGAAAAAGGGCTGCTCCTGCGAGATTCCAGCAAGCGCACCCACATTTACCGGGCGGCCGTGGCCCAGCAAGATACCCGGCAAAACCTGCTGGAAAACTTTGTGGACCAGGCCTTTGGCGGGTCGGCCATGGATCTGGTACTACAGGCACTGGGCTCCCATCGCGCCACGCCCGAAGAACTGGAAGAGATCAAAGCCCTCATCGAAAAGCTCGAAAACGAATAACAGGCTCTTCAAAGTCTGCAACCTGGAAATCATCATCCGTTTAATTCGAATTCCCCATGCACCACACCATCCCGTTTCTGAACGACCCCCTTATTGCGGCCCTGGGCTGGACGGTTCTGCACTCGCTCTGGCAGGCTGCCGGAATCGCCCTGCTGCTTTTGCCGATCCATTGGGCCCTTCGACGGCAGCCCGCTCAATGGCGCTACCTGCTGGCCCTGGCGGCCCTGGCATCGGTTTGTGCCGTGTCTGCGATCACATTTATCCGATTGTATGCGCCTGCACCAGCTGAGTGGGGTTCCCCTCCGGCGGTAACGGCTAGTCCACTGCTTCTGCTGGAGGCCGCTGGGCCGGATACCGTACATTGGCTGGACCGCCTGGAAGCCTTTTTCCAGGAGCAACTTCCGCTGTTGGTCACGCTTTGGCTGATCGGATTGCTCTTCTTCAGTTTCCGGCTATTGGGTGGATTGCTATTCCTGCAACACCTTCGGCACAGCCGGGGCATCCCACTGGCTGCTCCTTGGCAGAACCGTCTTCGGGAAATAGCCAACCACATGGGCATCCGGCGAGCGGTTCAATGGCGGGAATCTGCCCGGGTGCAATCGCCCTTGCTCATCGGCTGGCTCAAACCCCTCATCCTCTTTCCCCTGGGGACGGTCAACCGGCTTTCCCCCGACGAGGTGGAAGCCATACTGGCCCATGAGTTGGCACACATCCGCCGGCACGATTTCTTTATCAACCTTCTCCAATCGATCGTTGAAACGCTGTACTACTTCAACCCGGCCGTGTGGTGGATCAGCGACCTCATCCGAACGGAACGCGAGCACGTATGCGACGATTTGGCCATTGCGCACAGCAGGGGCTCACTGTCCTACGCCCGGGCCCTCTTGAGCCTGCAGCAATGGCAACAACCGGCCCCGACGATGGCCCTGGGCCTGTTTGGGCATCGGCCTTTACTCCTGCAGCGCATCCGGCGCATCCTGCGGCAGCCGCAGCCCAAGCGCCATGTGCGCGAGCGGCTGGGCGCCACCCTGCTTCTCCTGGCCGTTGGGCTGTGGGTGGGCATGAGCCAAAAAGCACCTGCTGCCGAAGCGGGTCCATTGCAGACCCCCTTCACTCTTCCCCCTGTATCCTTTGCCGTACCGGCCATCGATACCCTGCCCGACGAAACCGCCAGCTACCGCTTCACCCGCGACGGGCAATTGATTGAGGCTGAACTGGTTAACGGCCGCATCCAGGAACTGAAAGTCGACGGCAGAAGCGTTCCCGAAGGCGAATTTTCGGCCTGGGAAGATCGCTTGGCCCGCTGGATCCGGGATATTCCCGAGCCGCCACGGCCCCCTATGCCTCCGGCTCCCCCCAGCGACCTGGGGGAAATCGCACCGCCCCCTCCGCCCCCTGCACCGCCGGCCCCCTCGATCCGCGTTTTTCCGAAAGGCGAATTCGAACAGCTTCGCATCGAGACAGAAGAAAGGGAGGACGGAAGCATCCGGATGACCCTCAGACGACCCGATCGACCTGATACCGTGCTCCAGTTTCACCCTGGCGAGGACATGCAGCTGCTTCTGGACGACCTGGATGTCATCGTGGGCGAGAGTGAGCGATTGGTTCGAGAGGGTAACCTTCTACCTCGCCTGGATCTCGAAGACCTGGACGCCCCCTTCATCTATTCGCACTCCCGGAGCGGACTTTCAGCAGAGGAGCAGGAAGACATCCGCGAAGAAATTGAAGAAAAGCGCGAGGCCATGGAGGAAGCGATGGAGGAGTATCGCGAAGCTCGCCGCGAAGCGATGGAAGAATATCGGGAGGCCCAGCGCGAAGCCCAGGAGGAATACCGCGAAGCCATGGAAGAAATTCGCCGTGCGCGTCAGGAAGTGCAGGCTGCTGAACGGAAAGCTCAACGCGAATCCATGCAGGCCTTTCGCCGGCAACAGGACGAGCGGCAACGACGCCTGGAGGAAGAATTACTGCGCGACGGCCTGATCGACGATCCGCGCAACTACAAGTTGGACCTGAACGATACCCGGCTCAAGGTCAACGGCAAAAAACAGCCGGATGAACTCTACCGGAAATACCGGGAACTGCTCGGTTCGGAAGGGGACGTCCTCATCAGGAAAAGCAGCAGCTAGAGGATCCAGATCATCTCTTTTCAAAACGCGCTCTCCGGCTTCGGCCGGGGAGCTTTTTGCGTAGTCCCCTCTTTTTTTCCCGGATTATTTTGGGAAACCTTCGCAATACCGACAAGGAAGTGGGTTGGGACACCAAATCGGTTCGAGTCGAGTATACCGCTATCAAGTGGGTTAACCCATTTGGAGGCGGTGTGCGACTTTTTATTTTCTATGTGATATTAGGCCTTCGTTCCTCCCCACGGTCTTGCAATTCACCAGGCCGAAGAGCGGAATTTTCCATGCAATTTCCGGGGCATTTCAGTGTTTCCGCCAGCGCTTGAGCGATGTGCGCACGACCTGCTTTTCCCGGTCAAAGACGAAGGACACCTCTTCGAAGCGGGGCAAGCGCCATTTAGAGGATATAGGGCGTGAAAACGCAAAGGGCTCTTTGGGAATGCCCAGCCAGTTCTGGTCGAGCAGGCCGTTATTGTTTTGATCGTGAAACACGGCCAATGCATAAGCTCCGAACGGCAATTCTTCCAAGGCGATCACATAAACCCCTGCCCGCTCAACCACTACCCCCTTAAGTACGGCCTTTTCTTTGTCCAAAAAGTGATCGGGGCCATCGTACAGGCCAAGCCAGATCATCCCACCGGCCTCTTGCACATCGGTCACTTCCACCTGCAGGGTGCCTCGGACCGTTTCGGGCTCCCCCCTGCCGAACATCCCCAAAGCCCAACAGGCCCCACACATCAGCCAGCTTGTGATCATTTGGTTTTTTATACAAGATAGCGGTCTGCGCACCGGCCAATTGTCGCAGGGTGGACGAGGGGCGGATTTAACCATTGCCTGCGGCCGGCCGGCTGGCAGAAATGACGGAGATGTGCTAATTTTGCCTATATTGCATAGGCAATCCATTCCAATCGCCTCACATACTGACGGTTACTGCACACCGGTAGCCCTCCACGTAGTTTACCTCGGTTATTTCATACTATGAGATGCCGCAGCACCGGCTGCGGAAAAACGCGCAGTGCTTTAGCACTATCGGTCGGGTAAGGACACCTTCGTGCTCTTCCGGACCGCCAAAACCGATTTTGTATGAACAATAACCTCCCAGGGCATTTGGGGACCGAGGCTCATTACCTAGTTGCGGTCGCGATATATCTTCCAGCCACCTTGTCGAAACCTTCGGCCGGGGGCCGGTTGTGCTTTCTCGTTCAAAAAGATGGTGGGGAGGTGGAAATGGTACGGATCTATGAGTAAAACAGCTACTTTTTTCAGCACCCTGCTGGTCGGCTGCCTCCCCCTGTGGAACTTGCTTCTACTTCCCGGAGCGGCTAAGCCGGGCATTACAGCTGCCGATGAAAACGCTACGCTTCCGCCCTGTACGGACAGTGTCGAGCTCAGCTACAGTTTTCAGATCAGCGATCCGGCTGGTGGTATCGACTCTGTCGATGTTTTCTTCGATGGCGGCGGTTCCGGGCTGTCTTTCAGTAGTTTCCAGGTGGACCCGGGCGGCACGACCGCCTACGGACAGGCCAGCGGCTGGGTGAGCGAGGGCCTGTTCACACTAACCCTTGGCTATGCGGGCGAAACGGTCCAGGCCCAGCTGAACGTCATCTCCACCCCCGATACCGAAGCACCTACCCTGGTATTTCCGGCCGCCGGCCTGCTGGCCCAGGCTTCGGCCTGCGAAGGACAAACGGCCGCGCTTGCTTTCAGCCTGAGTGCCAGCGACAATTGCGATCCGGACCCTGCACTCTCGGCCGTTCTTTCACCGGCCGGTGCCACCCTTATTCCGCTGGGCTCATCCTCCGATTTCCTGCTGATCGGCAGCCCGGGAGCATACCAGCTACTCATCAGTGCAACCGATGCGTCGGGCAATACTCGCCAGGAAAACGTACCTGTGACGATTGAAGTCGACTCACCGGAACCGGCCAATCTGGGCTGTAACGACACCCTGAACCTCACCCAAACGCCCGACTGCGCATTTCCGCTCACAGCGGATCTCCTTCTCGAAGGGAGCTTCGGCTGTTTAACAGCGGCTGATTTCGACATTCAGGTAGCCGATGCCGATCCGACCAACGGCCCCGTGTTGGACGGCACCGGCTACTTCACTTACGAAGTAAATCCACAGCTACCAGGCCCGACCCAGGGTCTTGCGGACCTGCTCGACCCCAATCAGTGGAGCCAGGCCGGCACGCCCAATGCGTCCGTCCAGTTCAGCGCCGATGCGATCGAAATGGAAGTGCCCTATGAGTCCGGCAGCCGGCAGGCTGTTTTCTGGACCATCCCCCGGGATGGCATGCTCGAGTTTGCCTGGTCGTTGGACGACCTTCCGGCAGCTGCTGCCCTGAGCATTCTGCTGGCCGAGCCCGGTGGAGCGACGTCCCTGCTGGTGCAGGATTCTACATCCGCCGGCACACTGGAGCTGAATGTCCAGGCCGGACAGGTGCTCATTCTCATCCTGGAAAGCTTCGAAGACCTATCCGGCCAGGCCGTGGCCACTTTGTCCGCCTGGACGTATGAACCGGTCGGCTTACCCGGTTTCAGCAGCTGCCAGGGTGTCTTGCTGGCCGAAGACCAGAGCCCGCCCGAGCTGGTTTGTCCCCCCGATACGGAAAACGGCATCCTGCTTCAACCTCAGCAAGGATTTTCCGGAACCCTGAGCGATGCGGATCCCACCTTCGTACCGGCCGGTGCACTCTGCCTGTCGCCCGCTCCGGCCGGAGACTTTTCGTTCGACACCCTTAGCTTTCAGGTCGGCCAGACGGGGACTTACCTTTTGGAGATGATCGCCGACTGGGGCGTTGGGCGAGCCGCGCTCTTCCAGGGCGAGTTTTATCCTGCACAGCCCTGCCCCAACTTCTTGACCAGCGGCGAACCGGTTGCCGACGGGACCGGCCTTTTTCCCAGTGCCGCGCAACCCATACGGCTGAGTGCCCCGCTTCTGGCGGGTAAGACCTACACCCTGCTCACGACTACCCAAACGGCCGGCCAGACCGGCAGCTATCAGTGGGGCATCTATGGAGGCCCGGGCAATATTGCCGGGCTGCCCGTTCAAACGGACACCGTACTCGTCAATTTACTTTGCGGGGATGAAGAACAGATCTTCCAGCAAGATGCCAGCCTGGCCTTCACCGGAACCCCCGGCCTCCAAGACAACTGTTCGAGCGCCCAGGTCCATTTCAGCGACCAGCTGGCCGCTCAGGGCGACTGTGGGGAAGCCACCCTCACGCGCACCTTTTTCGCCATGGATGCCGCCGGCAATGCGATCAGTTGCAACCAACAAATCGGCATTCGAAAACTAGCTGTGGACGATGTTCAGCTACCCCCACCCAACCTTTTTCTGGAGTGTACGGACGCGTATCCGCTGGATGCGAATAACAACCCCCACCCTTCTGCGACCGGTTATCCGGTGGTGCTAAGCCTGCAGGGCGTGCAAACGATTGATCCCGCCCTCTGCAATCTTTCGGCCTCCTACAACGATGGGCCCCTTGTCGCGTTCTGCTTCGGAGCTGTGGGCTTTACCCGTCAGTGGGTGGTCGTAGATGAATGCGAACCGGGCACCTCGCTGCTGTACGAACAACAAATCAAGATCGGCGATGTACTGGGACCGACGGTCGCCTGCCCGGCCGAAGGCCTGGAAGTGTTCACCGACAAGGAGGAATGCGCCGCATCGTTTGAAGTGCCCCTTCCGGAAGTCAACGACAATTGCAGCGACTGGGAGGTGCTCACCGAGATCGTCACCGATCAGTGGGTGCCCGTTACCGATTCGTTTGGCGAGGTAGTAGACAGCCTGGTGGAAACGGTTGTGCTGGCTACCCTGCCGCCCGGCGCGCCCAGCCGTCTGGTGGAGGGCATTCCGGCCGGCTGCCACCGCATCCGCTACACCGTCACGGACGACTGCGATAACCAAACGGTGCAGGAATGCGCTTTTTGCGTCATCGATGACAAGGAACCCTCAGCCGCCTGCGACGAATTTCTGAATGTCTCGCTGGACGGCGACGGCCTGGCCCAACTCACTGCCGAACAAATCAACGAAGGCAGCTGGGACAACTGCGGCATAGCCGAACTGCAGATCCGGCGAGTCTTCTCCACCGATCCGTTCAACTGCGAGCCCGTCACACCTGCCTTCGGGCCTTACGGAGCGGCCGTCCCCCTCAGCTGCTGTGATGCGGGCGATACCGTGCGGGTGGAACTCCTGGTTACCGACCTGAACGGAAATGCAAACCACTGCTGGGCAGAGGTGCTGGTGGAAGACAAGGGCCGGCCGAACTGCAAGCCTCCCGAGCCGGTGGATCTATCCTGTGCCGACCTGCCCGATGATTTGAACCTGCACGACACGCTTTTGCTCAACGACCTCTTCGGACGGGCTTCAGCCTTCGACAATTGCGGAGCGTTCATCCGGGAACTGCCCGCCCTGGACCAGCGCAGCGATTGCGGGGAAGGGGCCATCATCCGCCGATTCCTGGCCCAGGACGAAAGCGGCAATACCAGCCTCGGGGTTTGCAGCCAGCTCATCAGCCTCAGCGGTTTGCGCAATTACGAGATCCGCTTCCCGGAAGACGCCACGGGCTTTTGCGGGGAAGCGGAACCGGATTCGGTCTTTCTCAATGAGATCGGCTGCGACCTGTTGGCCGTAAGCATGAGCAGCGATACATTCATCGTATTCGAAACCGAATGCGTAAAGATCGAGCGCACGTTCCGGGTCATAAACTGGTGCACCTACGACGGCCAGTCGGATGCCATTCTGATCGGCCGGGACGAAGACGGCAACGGCATCAAGGGCGACCAGCCCGTTTGGGTGTTGCGCCGCCAGGATTCGGCCTTCATTGACAGCGACCCGGATGAGACCAACGGTTTTTTCCGCGAAGTAACCCCTAACGGGCTATGGGAATACAAGCAGCAGATCAAGGTGATCGATACCATCCCGCCCGAGCTCACTGCCTCGACTCCCGAACCTTTTTGCATTACCACGGCCGATGGCTGTATGGCCGAGATCGATTACTTCGTAACGGTACTGGAGAACTGCACTCCCTCTTTTGTGGAAGTGGAAGTCGGTGTCGATAGCGGCAATAACGGCATCATCGACACCATTCTGGGTGACGACAACATTCTGGGCCGGGCCCCGAAATTCCGCTTCAATGCCGAATTCCCGGAAGGCCAGTACGAACTCGTCGTAACGCTCACCGACGGTTGCGGGAACACGTCCACTTACGAGCTGCCATTCGAGGTAATCGACTGCAAGGCCCCGGCGCCGGCCTGTATCAGCGGCTGGGCTATAGAGCTCATGCCGCTCGACGAGCCGGCCGATGTGAACGGAGACGGCATGCTGGATTTCTTCGCCAATACCATACAGGCTACGGACTTCGTCAACTCCCCCCCGGCCGATTGCAGTCCGCCGGTCACGTACTCTATCAACCGGGTCGGTGAAACGCCACACCCCGACAGCACCCAACTCACCGTAACCTGCACCGACCTGGGCACCTTGGACGTGGAAGTCTATGCCTGGGACAGTGCCTTCAACCCCAATGCCGTGCAACCCGACGGCAGCCTGGGGGGCCCCAACTACGATTTTTGCCTCACCTTCCTGGAGGTGCAGTCCAACCTATTCCCCTGCGACGAGCCCGTGCTGGCCCTGGGCGGCCTCATTGCCACCGAGGTGGCGCAACCCGTGCAGGACGTACAGGTCCAATTGAGTGGACTGGCCCCTCAAACCACGTTTACCGATGCCGGGGGCATTTACAGCCTCGACGGCCTCAGCCCGGGGCAAGACTACACCATTTTTCCCAGCCTGAACACCGATCTCCTCAATGGAGTGAGTACGCTAGACGTCATCCTCATTCAGCGGCATATCCTGAACATCGAACCCCTGAATTCGCCCTATAAACGCATTGCCGCCGACATCAACCGGTCTTCCACTATCTCTACAGCCGACCTGGTGCTGCTGCGCCGGGCCATCCTGGGCATTGACGCTGAATTCGAGGGCAATACCAGTTGGCGATTCGTCGACGCCGCTTTTTCGTTCCCCGATCCCGACGACCCCTGGGCCACCTATTTCCCCGAACTCATCAACCTGAACGACCTGAGCGCCAGCAACGATGGGCTCGACTTCGTGGGGGTTAAAGTAGGCGATGTGAATGCCAGCGCCCAGGCCAGTGGCGGCCCCGGAATGCAGCAGCGGCAGGTCCCGGCCGTACAGCTCCGCCTGCCCGACCTAAACTTCACCGCCGGGGAGAATTTCAGCCTACCCGTGTATCCCCCCGAAGGCGCCGATTGGGAAGGCCTCCAGTTCGGCCTGCGTTTTTCCCCCGAAGTCTTCGAATTGGCAGACCTGGAGTTCGGTCTGGCCGGCGAACATCAGCTGGGCACGGCCCAACTGGCCGAAGGCCACCTTTCTTGCAGCTGGGATCGATACGGTCGCCAGGCTGAGGCCGCCCCCCTATTTACCTTGAAACTGCGCACCCGCCGAAGCGGCCGGCTGGCAGAGCATCTTCGCCTGGCCAACGCCCCCCTGACCCCCGAGGCTTACGACAGCGAATTGCGGCCTCACCCGATTGCACTGGCTTTTGGCGAGCAGGTCGTACAGGCCGAACTCCAGTTGGAAGCGCCCCGGCCCAATCCTTTTAGCGGCCGGACCCAACTGAATTGCTACCTGCCGACCCAGGCCGAGGCCAGCCTCCGCTTGCGCGACAGTTACGGACGCCCCGTTCGGCTCATCCGCTTCCCGGAAGGCAGCAGCGGGAACCATCGCCTGATTCTCACTGCGGATGAGCTGCCCGCTCCGGGGCTTTACCTGATCGAATTGGAGCAAGGGGGCGAGCGCGTCGTACGCAAACTGATTTTTCTGGGTAGGTGACCTTTTACCTTATTCGTGCGGAAAAGTTCACGAAAACACGGATGGCCATCTAATACCGTTTCAAGTATGAAATGACCTGTCCTGCTTTTAAATAGGTTGGATGCAGAAACTGAACCTATTTTGAAAGCGGGATTCATACTTGAAGCGGTATTCACGGGGAGAGGTCCGGTATGAAAACAGGCAGGCCGCAAACCAAACAGAAGGTAACGGCCTGTCCGGACTGCCAAAAGTCATTTCCTGCAAAAGGAGTGGTGGCGAACTTATCATACGGACGACGAAATGGTTTGGGAACCCTTTCGTACCCTGTCCTGACATCTGTAGGATCGTCATGGATCAGCATTTCCCATTGCGCAGGGTTTGGGGTAATGAAAACGCCCAAACCACTTCGCAACGGCTATAATCCGGATGATTCACGGATTCCCGAGAATCGTTGCGATAAATCGCGGAAAATTCGGTGAATTTTCCGGGTTAAGCAGAAAAACCCAGACCCCTATGAAAGCCCCACCCACCGACACCAAGGCCGTATTCCGGCAATGCGGCACCTGCGCTCAGACCTTTGCCCACCTCCTCAATCGGGCCTTTGAGCACCCGAGCCCCGAACACGAACGAGCCACCGGCCTCCTGGCCGGCGGCATCCTGCGCGAGGGGCATCAGTGCGGCATGCTGTGGGGTGCAGCCCTGGCCGTAGGCGCGGAAGCCTACCGCCGGAGCGACACGCCCGAACAGGCCGAGGCCCTGGCCCTGGCTGCTACCCAGCAGGTGGTGGCCTCCTTCCTCGCGCGCACGAATACCGTGAACTGCCGCGAGATCACCGGCGTGAACATGACCACCTTCACCGGCCTGGTCCGCTTCATGATCAAGACCCTGGCCACGGGCATGAACGACAGCCTCTGCTTCAACCTGGCCGAAGCCTGGGCCCCCGAAGCCATCGCGGCCGGCGAGGCCGGCCTGGACAAGCCTCCGGCAGAGCTGCCCGAACGGCCGCTCAATTGCGCCTCCGAAGTAGCCCGCCGCTTGGGGGCTACCGCGGAAGAAGCCGCCATGGTAGCCGGCTTTGCCGGCGGTCTGGGACTGCGCGGCCACGGCTGTGGCGCACTGGCCGCTGCAATCTGGATGCAATCGCTGCGTTGGTGCCAGGCACATCCCGGCAAAACGCCGCCCTTTTTCCACAATCCCGGCGCCAAACGGCTGCTCAATACCGTACAGAAGCAAACCGGAGGTGAAATGGCCTGCCGCACCATTAGCGGGCAATTCTTTGAAAGCGTGAAGGATCATGCCGATTTCATCCGGAACGGGGGCTGTGCCGAGCTGATGGATGGGCTGGTGGAAGCGGGGAGAAGTACGTAATGGAACTCAATCCAAAAATCTTTACGCTCTGGTGCCGGTTCCCGTGCGCCCGGGGGTTTGGTGTTCGTTCCCCAAAAGGGCAGTCTATCATTACCCGCCGAACAGGCGTTCCAATACCCCCACCGCAAGCTCGGCCCAAACCAGGAGCAAAGCCGCCAGCAGGCCCAAACAGGTTACAATTCGGTATCCAAGGGGCGCTATCTTTTGGATCGCCAGACTACACAAAAGGCCGGTACCGAATAGCAGGGTTCCTGCCACTCCAAAATCAGAAACCGTCCACTGCACTTCATCGGTGAACTGCATGGCCGTGAAGGGGATGAGCAGCAGGACAGCCGTGCCGAGTGCAAGGATACCAAGGTGTTTGTTCAAGCTCATAGTCGAGGGTATTCTATATGTAAGATAGGTTTTTTCGGGCTAAACCGGGCGAAGAACCGTTTTAACAGGCGCATCTAACGTTGCTGTTCAATTCACCTTTCGTTTTGTTCAATTCACGGCGATCGTTGCTTATACACACCGTACATTCCACCATCTTTGGGGGCATAAAAGGAAAACTTCACCTCTAAATAAATCGCATGATCCAAACGAATGGGTTGCTATCGATACTCCTGAGTACAAGCTTGTACCTCCTCTCCTGTGTGGTGGGTATGGGCACGGCATCTGCTCAGGTTCAGACCGGAATTGAGGGAAAATGGAAGGAACCCCAAAATGGAGGAATCATCCTGATCTACGAGATGGATGGCATGTACTATGGACAATTGATCGGATCCGCCAAACCGGAGGAGGATAAAAAAATCAAGGAGCAGGACGAGATTTTGCTGCTCAGGGATTTTGAAAAGAGAAGCGAAACCGAATTTTGCTGTGGAACCATTTATCAGCCCAGGAAAAACCGAACGGCATCCGGTACGCTGGTTCTGGAAAACGAGCATACTCTGACGAGCGAAGGGCGAGTCGGCCCTTTTACCAAGAGTCAGGTCTGGACCCGCTTGTAGCCCGGGCTACCCATAACCCTCTAAAACGCGAGCCCAATCATGAAAAAGATCGCTTTTACGCTATGGATCGCATGCTTCCTGATCCTGCCTTTTTCCTGTGAAAAAGACGACATGATGGACAACGATCCCCCTCCTTCCTCCGAAGTGATACGAATCCCGGTCGTCGTACACGTCATCCACAATGGAGAGCCGGTCGGCACCGGTTCGAATATCAGCTATGAGCAGGTGGTTTCCCAGATCGATGTGCTGAACGAAGACTTCCGGCGAAGGGCGGGTACGAACGGCTTTAACGATGACCCTGCCGGCGTGGATACCGAAATCGAGTTTTTCCTGGCCGAAACGGATCCGGATGGAAACAGCCTTACGGAGCCCGGTGTGCACCGATTTGATGGCGACCGAGACTTCTGGCCCAAGGGCCCCTTTCGCAACCCGATAGACGAGCTGATCAAACCCACCACCATTTGGCCCCCGGAAGATTATTTTAACATCTGGACGGTCCATTTCGGCGGCTTTGTAAGCCGGGACTTATTGGGCTATGCCCAGTTTCCATCCAATTCGGGTTTGCCGGGGTTAAACGCCGATGAGGGAAGCCCGGAAACGGACGGCATCGTGATCGGCTTTAAGTATTTCGGCAGCAGCGAAAAGGGCGATTTTCCGGATCTGATAGCTCCTTTTGACCTGGGCCGAACCACGACCCATGAAGTAGGGCATTGGCTTGGGTTAAGGCACATCTGGGGCGACGGCGACTGTTTTGTTGATGATTTTTGTGCCGATACCCCAACGGCGGGAGCACCCAACTTCGGCTGCACCTCCAACATTTCCTGCACATCTGAAGACATGATCGAGAACTACATGGACTACACGGATGATCCGTGCATGAATATTTTCACCCTGGAGCAAAAGCAACGCATGCACACCGTGCTTCAAAATTCGCCGAGACGGAGGGAATTGGTGGATTAGGTCCGCTTGCAAGCATGAGGGGTATTTGGAAACGGGCGCGGGAAACATATAATTCAAATCCATAACCAACCGTTAGTTACCTGTTACACCTAAACCATGACCCACATGAACCCACAAGACATCCCCCCGCCCGTGGCGACACGCATCCTCGATTTCTTCAACCGGGTGCGGCAGGTCGCCGACATCACCGATACGCTCATCCAGGATGATCCCTCCGATGGCCCGGGACGAACCATCGGCCCTACCCTGGCCAACCGCATATTACGCACCCGTTCCGAGACGGACTTCAACCGGTTCGACTCGCTGGAGCAGCTGGATGCCATCTCCGGCTTTGGCGAAGGCACCTGGAAGGACCTGGCGTACACTTTTGGCCGCACGGCCGCGGAAGCCTTCCGCGATAACCTATATGTGAACAACCTCATTTTCCGGGAGAACTGGCCCGTCTGGGTCTTCGAATACCCCGTTGAGGACGAGGATCAGTTTCAGGAGCTGGCTGGCAATGAATCCGCTTACCGCACCTTTATCGCAACAAAGCTGGAGGAGATCGCTCAGCAGGTGGAGGTCGTGGAGAGCCTGGCCGAATCTGCTATTTCCGGGTTGAGGGAGGCCTACATAGAACGGTTCGAGGACCCCACCCTGTCGGCAGTCACCTTCGCCGGCTGGTTTTACCGCATGGACCCCGGCAACTGGTTCAGCTTCGATCGCATGGTCGAACAGACCTCCGCCTACTTTGATTACCACGTTCCGAAGTATTCCTTTCAGAAGATGAACTTCAACACCTTGCTGGAGTTCGTCGCCTTTAAGGGAATCCCCGGAACGATCATCCAACCTGCCGGCATCGCCGCTCCCGATCTGATCACCATCGTAAATTATCCCGAACGCAGCATCACGATCTGGATGAGTACGCTGTACGATTAAGGTGAGAATGGGGCTGACGCATTCGCAATTTTCTGATTTTCAATATTTTACAATTCGTCAGCCCTCTGCGGTGAATTTTCCGGCTTAATTCGCAACGGGTTCTTGTTTCCGGCCGCTGCGCTGTGCATTCGCCTCCGCCCTGATCTTTTCAAAGCGGGCCTGGAAAAAGCGCAGGTACCGGGGCTCGAAGGTCATGGTCAGGCCGAGGATCCGGTCCCGGTTGTCGTACACGCGTTCCACCGATTCGGCCACCACATCCATGTGGGACTGGGTGTACACCCGCCGCGGAATGGTCAGGCGCACCAGTTCCAGTTTGGGGTAATTGTGCTCGCCGGTTTGCTTGTTGCGTCCGGCCGAAACAATGCCCCGCTCCATGGCGCGTACGGCGGAGTCTACATACAGTTCAGCGGCCAGGGCCTGAGCGGGGAAATGATCCTGTGGAACGTGGGGAAGGAAGCGGGCGGCATTCAGGAATACGCCGTGTGTACCGATTGGTTTTACGATGGGGATTCCCGCGCTCAGCAGTTGGTTGCCGAGGTACTGCACCTGTCCGACCCGCGCTTTCATGTGTTCATCCGACACGGATTCTTCAATGCCGACCGCCAGGGCGCCCATGTCGCGTCCGGCCATGCCACCATAGGTGTGCAGGCCTTCGTATACCACGACCAGGTTTCGCGCTTCTTCAAACAGGTCGGCATCGTTGAGAGCCAGGAAGCCGCCGATGTTGACGAGCGGGTCTTTTTTGGCGCTCATGGTGGCCGCATCGGTCAGGTCGCAGATCTCCCGCACGATCTCGGCGATGCTCTTGTGGGCATACCCGGGTTCCTGCTGCTGGATCATGTAGGCATTCTCCGCCACCCTCGTCATATCGTGTACGATCGGGATGCCGTATTTCCGGCTGAGGGCCCGGACCGCCCGCAGGTTGGCCAGGGAGATGGGCTGGCCCCCGGCCATATTCACGGTGGTGGCAATACTAAAGTAGGTAATGTGGTCCGCTCCCTGCTCCAGGATCAGCGATTCGAGCTTTTGGAGATCCACATTTCCTTTGAACGGATAGTCGCTATCCGGATC
This sequence comes from uncultured Saprospiraceae bacterium, assembly GCA_964595955.1. Classification (GTDB taxonomy): domain Bacteria; phylum Bacteroidota; class Bacteroidia; order Chitinophagales; family Saprospiraceae; genus JAJDFU01. Next base: position 185 of record CAZQSF010000027.1, on the reverse strand, counting down.
GTGGGCCTGGTCCACGATCACATCCACGAAAGTGCCCCCGGCCAGTTCCTGGTGCAGGCGGGTCGTCGTGAAATACATATTGCCCGGAACGAAGTCTCCCGCCTTGATCAGGATCTTGGAGATGATGTGCTCCGCCGCCCGCCCCTGGTGGGTGGGCACCACATACGAGTAGCCGTAATACTGCC
>CAZQSF010000026.1:0-43782 GCA_964595955.1 uncultured Saprospiraceae bacterium | reverse complement strand
TGCATCCAACCTATTTTAAAGCGGGACAGGTCATTTCATATTTGAAACGGTATTAGGCGTTTTTAAAATAAAAAAAACGACCATTTTTTAACAGCTATCGTCACGCTTATTCGGTCCCTTCGCTCGTATTGGCATTTGGCCGACCATTCGGTCTGGCGGCAACGGTAGCTTCGAAGCCCGCTCTGCTTCCGCCATTTAAAAGGCCTGCGGGCCACAGCAACGCGGAAATCCTATCACCGCGCAGGGGGTTCGGAACGCCGCAATGCACGGGAAAGCGGTCTACCTGTGCAGGGCCGCTGAATGGGAGGTTTAAAAACGAGAGGCCGGGGGCCGGGGTCAGGCCGAGAAGCTGGTGCCACAGCCGCAGGTGTCGGTGGCATTGGGGTTGTTGAAGGTGAAGCCGCGGTTGTTCAGGCCTTCTTCCCAGTCGATCTCGATGCCCAACAGATAGATGGCATGTGATTTTTGCATGAGCACTTTCAGGCCGGAAATTTCGTACTCCTGATCGTGCTCTTTGGCTACGTCAAAGCCCAGGATGTAAGAGAAACCCGAACAGCCGCCGCCCTTTACCCCTACGCGCAATCCGTGATCATCGGGAATGCTCTGCTCCCGGCGGATGCGTTGCAGTTGCTTCACGGCTCCTTCGGTCAGGCTGATCGGTTGTGCAGTACGAACGTTACTCATGGTTGCGCTTGGGTTTGTCCGGCAAATATATACTTGTTGAAAGGAACGCGCTAAGGAGCCGATAGGTTTAGCAGGTTCCCGGATTGCGAAAAGCATCTATTTTAGCGGCGCATTATCAACGAAACCCCCTATGGCAACCTGGCTGGAAGTTGTACTCGAGATTGTTAAGATCACTGTACCGGCGCTCGTCGTTTTTATTACGGTTTATTACCTTTTTCGCCAATACCTGGAAGGGCAACAGCGCCTGAAGGCTATGGAGTTGCGGCAAGCGCAGCAGGGGACCACCCTGCCCATGCGCCTGCAGGCCTACGAGCGCCTGTCGCTGTATTGCGACCGCATGTTAATGCCCAATCTCCTGCTTCGGGTAAAGCGGCCCGGTATGACGGCTTCGGAACTGCGGGTAGCCCTTTTGCTGGCCATCCAGCAGGAGTTCGAGCACAACATTACTCAGCAGGTATACGTCAGCGACCAGCTTTGGCAGATCATTCGCCTGGCCCGCGACGACAGTATGGACGTCATCAGCACGGCTGCTGAGGAGGTAGAGCCCAGGGCTGAGGCCGATGTACTGGCCCGGGCCATACTGGATCGCCTCAATCAACGGGGCAGCCTGGGGCTGGAGACGGCGCTTCAGGCCATCAAAAAAGAAGCTGCCATTTATCTGGGTTGAATGAAGGCCTGGCGGTCGGCACTCAGCACAAAAGCAATCCGGAAGCGGTCCTTCCCGTTTTTATCCGAGCACCGTCCCGCCTCTGTCTTCCATCACTCTTCGTCCAGTTGTTGCAGCAGGGTCTCGACGGCTCGACGAAGCTGCAGGTCTTCCCCCTTCTCCTTGCTACCCGGCGGATTGTCTACCAGGATATCGGGTACGGCAGGACCGTGTTCCATGTTCACATCTGTAGCCTTCACATACCAGGCCCGAAAAGGCATGCGCACCCGCGACCCGTCGAGGAGCGAATGGCTGCCGGTGGAGATCACCGCCCCAAAAGTGGGCTGGCCTACCAGGGTGCCGTGGCCCAGTGTTTTATAGGCATGAGAAAAGATCTCGGCATTCGAATAGCTATTCTGGTTGCAAAGCGCAACAGAAGGCTTGGTCCAGGCCGATAGCGGAAGGCGCTCACCGAAGGGGTAGTGATTTCGGAATTTTGCATGTTCTTTCCGGAGATTCTCCGCTGCGCCGCGCGGAATGGTGTAGGCGTGCTGGCGGACGTTGAGTACGGTCATGAGCATATCGGTTGTCCAGCCGCCGCCGTTATAGCGGACGTCGATCACGATGCCTTCCTTGCCCTGGCCACTGGCCGTGAGCTCCCGTTCAAAGCGCTCGAAGCTGGGCCAGTTCATGCCCTGAATATGAATGTAGCCCAGGCGGCCACCGGAGTATTGCTCGCACAGGTCTTTCCGCTCGTCCACCCAGGCTTCGTACAACTCCGATCGCAGGGAGGAGGCCGGCCGGATGATGACCTCGCGCGACTCACCCGCCGCATCGGTTACTTCCAGTAAAGTGCGCTCGTCCGCCTTGCCCTTCAGGAGGGCATAGAGGTTGGTGGAAGGGGCAATGGGTTGCCCGTTCACGGCGGTGAGGAGTTCGCCTTCCCGCAACCGGCTTTCGGTGCGTTCGGCCGGACTTTCAGGCAGCACCCGCTTGATGCGGAATCCATTTTCCTCCGGAACACCCTCTATGCCCAGCAGGCCGGTCTGATGCTTTTGGGTCTCTTCCGGATCGGGGCCGTACATGCCCATATGGCTGGCGTCCAGTTGCCCCAGCAACTCGTTGAAGAGGTCGCGGAAGTCCTGAGACGTAGATGCGGCAAGGCACCAGGGCTCGGATTTGGCGCGCAGGCTATCCCAGTCTTGTCCGTGAAACTGCGGATCGTAGAACCCATCTCGCAGGGCGCGCCAGGCATCGTCGAAGATCTGCTGCCGCTCGGCCCGGTGGTCTACTTCCATTTCGGCCTCAAAGGGCATGGCTTCGGCTTTTTTCTTTTTGAGGTCGAGCAGGCTCAGCTTGCCACCGCGCTTCCGGAAGAAGAGCTTCTCGTGTTTTTTATCCCAGTGCAGGGCGCTCATGCGTTCATCGTCCAGGATCTGCTCGAGTTTCTCCCCGTCCCACTGAATGCTGAAAAAGCCGTTTTTTCCACCACCGCCGGTCCATCCGCCGCCATTGGTGGAAAAGTAAAACGTCTCGCCATCCTTGGAGATGGCCAGATTGTGCTCGTTGCCGGGCATACGGGTTACCTGCTGCAGTCGCTCGTGGATGTCCGCCAGATCCACCTCCATCTCAAGTGCAGTCGCTGCCGTGTCTTTTTTGGACTTTTCGCTTTCCAGGGCCGCTTCTTCTTCCCAGTCGCGCTTGGTCTTTTCCCAGTCTTCTTTTTTCAGCCAGGCAAACCAGACGTCATTGTCGCCATTGTTTCGGTTGGACAGGAAACCGAGCTTGCTCCCGTCCGCACTCCATAACGATCCGAAATCGCTGCGCGGATGCATACTTACATTTACAGGCTTGGCACCCTCCTCAAGCGGCAGTATAAACACTTCGCGGTTGAAGTCCAGGTTGGTCATATCGTAGGCCAGATAACGACCGTCGGGGCTCCACTGCAGGCGGTTGGGAGTGGCCCAGCCGTCTAACCACACGCGCTCGTTGATCAAAACGCCCTTTTCCGGATCGACCTCGGCTACGACCAGCTGCCCCCGGCCCCGCACAAAGGCTATGCGATTAGTGTCCGGGGCTATGGCGAGGCCAGACTCTTCCGCTTCCGTGCGGGTGAGGGGGATGAGGTCGGTCTTAAAAGTTCGCGTGAGATCGGGTTGGTCGGCATCGGCAGAACGCAAGAGGAAGAGGTCGGTTCGGCCGTCTCGGTCGGAGAGAAAAAGCAGGGTCGAATCATTCAGCCAGAGGGGCTCGCTGTCTTTCCAGGGATGGCGGGTCAGCCGGGCACTGCGTTGGCGTTCTTTGTCGGCGGCCTTGGCAAACAGTTCCCCCCGCACGGATAAGGCCAGCTGCTTGCCATCGGGGGAGAGGTCGTAGCCTTCCAGGTCTTCAGTAAAGGTCATATCCTCGACGGGATCGAAGCGGTAGTCGGTGGCCAAATTCACCTGCAAAGGCTTGGATTCACCCTTTTCCCACAAAAGGAGTTCGGCCCCCCGCTCGAGGACGAAACGCTCCCCGGCGGCGTCCAGGTCGAAATACCGGATGCCGGTGTCGGTATAATCGGTCAACGCTTCGGGACGACCGACCGGGCGCCCCTCTTCCAGCGGCTGGCGGTATAAGTTGTAGCGGCCGGTGCGGGCACTGAGGAAATAGAGGTTGCCCTCCCGATCCCAGGAAGGATAAATGTCCTGCCCGGCATCGGTGGTGATTCTCGTGTATGTGCCGGATTGAATGTCGTACAACCAGATGTCCCGATTGGCCGGTCCGCGATAGCCCTCGCGGGTGATCCGGCAGGTACCCCGCACCAGAGCGAGGTAGCGGCCGTCGGGGGAAGGGGCCGGCATGAGCCCTACGTCATCGAGCAGGCGGCGGGGCGTACCGCCGTCCAGTCCCACCTGATGGATCTCGTCCTCCCGCTCCACCTGGGCAAAGAGGCGGCGCGTTGCAAATACGACCGTTTCATTGCCCATCCAGCGGGCGGCTTTGTCGCTGGCGGAGTGGTGGGTGAGTCGTTTAGGCGGGCCTCCTTCCGCCGGCATGACGAACAGGTCGCGATTGCCGAAGCGGTTGCTCAAAAAGAGAATTTGCCGGCCGTCCGGGCTCCAACGCGGCTCGGATTCGTAGGCTTCGTGCACAGTTAGCCGAAGGGCTGCTCCGCCTCCGGCCGGCACTTTCCAGATGTCGCCCTGGTAGGCAAATGCAAGGGTGGCACCATCCGGACTGAGGGCTGGAAAACGAAGCAACTGGAGCTCCTGGCCCGCCAGGAAGGCCGCGAAGCAAAGGGTGCAGAGGGTAAGGAGAAAGCTCTTCATTAGCTGGGTAGGGTTTGGGTCAAAAAAGGGTGAACGGTTCTTCCGTGCCAGTCTTCGAAGGCCTGCGAACCGAAACGATCTGTCGGCACAAGGGGACGGATCAGCAAAAGAAACGGCAAAATATAAGGCGCAGTTGAAAAGCACAAAAGATTCTTCGGCGACGGCTGATCTTTGTCATCGGCGAAAGGGGACGGGGATGCTAATTTTTCGCGGCATGCGATCCGCGATCATGGTAGAGCAGACCTATCACATCCACATTCAAGGGTTGGTCCAGGGGGTCGGTTTCCGGCCCCTGGTGTACCGATTGGCCCGGGAATGGGAACTCCGAGGAGAAGTGCAGAATGCCGGCGACGGGCTGCGGGTTTTTTTCAATGCAGAGGGCGACCGGGCCCGGGCGTTTTACCGGAACCTGGTGGAAAGGGCGCCCTGCCTGGCCCGCATTACGAGCCACCGCATGGAGCCCATCGCATCGCGCAGCTTCCAGGACTTTCGGATTATTCACAGTGTTTCGGGGCCCATCCGGGCGTTGCTTCCCAGCCCGGATTACGCCCTTTGCAGCAACTGCCGCCGCGAAATGCTCGATCCGGACGATCGCCGGTACGGCTATGCCTTCATCACCTGCACCCATTGTGGCCCTCGCCTGTCCATACTCACCGGGTTGCCCTACGATCGTCCGCTCACCACCATGGAGCCCTTCCCTATGTGTCCGCCTTGCCTGGCGGAATACGAGGACCCGCTGAATCGCCGCCATTTTTCGCAGACCAATTCCTGCCCCGACTGCGGCATACAGCTGCAGTGGCGGGCAGCGGGGGAAGTCCCTCGCGAAGGCAAAGGCGCCCTGGACCGGGCCGTAGCGCTGATCCGGGACGGCGGCATTCTGGCCCTGCGCGGTATCGGGGGCTACCTGCTGTTGTGCGATGCTGCCCGGGCGGAGGTCGTCCAAACGCTGCGCCGGCGCAAGAACCGGCCCCACAAGCCCTTTGCCGTGCTGTACCCCAATCTGGACCTTCTGGCGGGCGATGCCGGCTTGCTCCCGGCCGGCCGGCCGCTGCTGGAAGGGCCGGTAGCTCCCATTCTGCTTTGCCGCTTGCGCGAAGATCCGGCCTCCGGTCTGGCGGCAGAGGCGGTGGCGCCCGGCCTGGACCAGATCGGCATCATGCTGCCTTACGCGCCTCTGCTGGAACAGCTGGCCCGGGCATTGCCACAGACGCCGCTGGTCGCAACCAGCGGCAACCGGGGTGGGTATCCCATAGCGGCTTCACCCGAGCAGGCGGAAGCACAACTCGAACGCATCGCCGACGGTTTTTTGCATCACAACCGCGCCATCAGCGTTCCGCAAGACGATTCGGTAGTCCGGGTTTCCGATCGCCACAACCTGCGCATCTGGCTTCGGCGTTCCCGGGGGCTGGCGCCCAATGTGCCCTGGCCTCGTGCCTTTGCGGAGCGCGCATCCGCACTCGCCCTCGGCGCCGATCTGAAATCGGCTTTTGGGCTCTATGATGGCCAGCGGGCCTTCCTCAGCCCCTACCTGGGCGAATTGAGCGATTACGATACCGAACTCCGCTTTGAGGATCAACTGCACAACTTCTTGGAGCTCATGCAGATCAGGCCCGCCCAACTGCTTGCGGACCAGCATCCGGATTATGCGTCCACTCGCCTGGGGCGCCGGCTGGCCGAAGCGCTCGGCCTGCCCCTGCTTGCTGTGCAACACCACGTGGCCCACGCCTGTGCTGCCCTGGGCGCAGCGGACTGGACCGATACCGGCCGCCGGGCGCTCTGCCTGGCCTGGGACGGCACCGGCCTGGGTGCTGATGGCAACATCTGGGGCAGTGAGGCTTTGCTCTGGGAGCAGGGGCGGTTCGACCGCATTGCCCATTTGCCCTATGTGCCCCACCTGGCCGGTGACCAGATGGCGCGCCAGCCCCGGCTCAGCGCCCTGGCCTTTTTCCCCGAAGCCGATCTGGAGGGCAAGTTTTCCGAAGCGGAATGGCGGCTCTACCAGCGGCTGAGACGCCCCGGCGGCAACGCCACTTCCAGTATGGGCCGGCTCTTTGATGCAGTGAGCAGCCTGTTGGGGCTGGCTGAACGGGTCACGTACGAAGGACAGGCGGCCATGGCGCTCGAGCAATTGGCCCGGCGGGGAGAAGCCATGGGCGCGACCAGCGAGCCGTTCAGCCGGGAAGCCCATCCGGAAAGTTGGTGGGCGGAAGTGCGGTATGGATTGCTGCGCGCACTTGGTGCCGGTCGGCCGACGGAGGAAACGGCCTTGCGTTTCCACAGCAGCTTGGCGGGCTGGATCGCTGCCCTGGCTCGCGAAACGGAAGTGGAGGCGGTCTTTCTCAGCGGCGGCGTCTTCCAGAACGTTCTGCTGCTGGATCTCGCGCTGGAAATGTGCCCAAAAGCATGTACCTTGTATATCTCCCCTGACTTGCCTGTCAATGATGAACAGATTGCCTATGGGCAATTGGTGTGGTGGCTGATGGGGCAACCTGAAATCACCTGGGACGGGAAAACCAAATCGCCATGAAATTTCTCACCGAATACCGTTCGCCAGCGCTCGTCAAAGCCTACCTGGCCGAAATCGAGGATCATCTGACGCGGCCCTGGACCATCATGGAGGTCTGCGGCGGGCAGACCCACAGCCTGGTCAAGAACGGCCTGCTTCAAATGCTGCCCGAAGAGGTCACGATGGTGCACGGGCCGGGCTGCCCGGTCTGTGTCACTCCGCTTCACCTCATCGATCAGGCGGTCTGGCTGGCGGAAAACGCGGGGGTCATTCTCTGCTCTTTCGGCGATATGCTGCGCGTACCGGGCTCCGGTAAGAGCTTGCTGGAAGCCAAGGCCGGCGGAGCCGATGTTCGCGTATTGTATTCGCCCCTGGAGGCTGTAAAGCTCGCCCGGGAGCACCCCCAACGACAAGTCGTATTCTTTGCCGTGGGCTTTGAGACCACGGCTCCCGCCAATGCCCTCAGCGTGATCCAGGCCGCCGAGTTGGGACTGCCGAATTATTCCATTCTGACCTCACACGTACGGGTCCCGCCGGCCATGCAGGCTGTGATGGATGACGAGGCGACCGCCATCCAGGGCTTTTTGGGGGCCGGGCACGTTTGTGCCATAATGGGGCTTGAGGAATACGAGCCGCTGGTGCAGGACTACCGCATTCCGGTGGTGATTACCGGTTTTGAACCGGCCGACCTGCTTCAGGGGATCAGCATGGTGATCCGGCAATTGGAAAGCGGTCGCTTCGAGTTGGAAAATCAGTACAGCCGGGCCGTCCGCTATGCCGGCAACCCGGCAGCCCGTCAGCTGATCGACCGGGTGTTTGAAGTGACCGATCGCGAATGGCGCGGGATCGGGACCATACCGGATAGCGGGTATAGCCTGCGATCGGAATTCGCGGCCTTCGATGCCAAACAAAAGTTCGAACAACCCGACCGGCGCGCTGATGAGAATCCCGATTGCATAGCCGGCCAGGTGTTGAAAGGAATAAAAAAGCCGCAGGATTGCCCCCAATTTGGCAAGGCTTGCACCCCCACCCATCCTCTGGGGGCTCCCATGGTATCCTCAGAGGGCGCTTGTGCCGCCTATTACCACTTTTCCCGCACCGAAGCCCAATTCGATGCCTGACATGCACGACGCCAAACTCCACATGCAGCTTCAATGCCCCCTGCCCGCACTGGATACGGATATCGTTACCCTGGGGCACGGCAGCGGTGGTCTGTTGACCAATCGCCTGCTGGACCAGGGGGTATTCCGTGTTTTCCAAAACGAAACGCTCCAGCGGCGGGAGGATGGTGCCGTGGTACAACTGAAAGGCCCCACGGCCTTTACGACTGATAGTTTCGTGGTTTCCCCCATCTTTTTTCCGGGCGGCGATATCGGCGACCTGGCTATAAACGGTACGGTCAATGATCTGGCTATGTGTGGTGCCCGTCCGAAGTACCTTTCGCTCAGCTTCATTCTGGAGGAAGGCCTGCCGATTGCCGATTTCTGGAAGGTGTTGGTCTCGATCAAATTCGCAGCCGAGCAGGCCGGCGTTCAGGTGGTGACGGGAGACACCAAGGTCGTTGAACGGGGCAAGGGCGACCAGATCTTCATCAATACTACCGGCCTGGGGCCGGTTCATGAGCGTGCCCGCTTGGGCGTAGACCAGGTGAAGCCGGGCGACCGGCTACTGGTCAGCGGGCCTCTGGCCAAGCACGGTATGGCCATTATGTCCGTTCGGGAGGGCCTGGAATTCGACAGTGCCATCCAAAGCGATACCCGGCCGTTGCACGAGGCGGTGTGGAGTTGCCTGGAGGCCTTTGGGCCGGGCGTGCGGCTGCTGCGCGATCCCACGAGAGGCGGCCTGGCTACGGTGCTCAATGAAATAGCTCGAGACAGTCGCCTGGGGTTGGAGGTCAGCCAGGAAGGGATCCCCGTGCACGAGCAGGAAGCCGCGGCTTGCGAGCTGCTGGGGCTGGATCCTTTGTACGTAGCCAATGAAGGCCTTTTCCTGGCGGTTGTAGCGCCGGATATTGCCGAGCAAATGGTAGAGCAGCTTCAGCGCCAGTACGAGTGGTCGGAAGCTGCCCTGATCGGCGAGGTGGTCGCGGAGCATGCAGGGCAGGTGATCCTGCGCAGCGCAATCGGTGGCCGGCGAGTGGTGCAAATGCTGGCCGGCGAACAATTGCCGCGCATTTGTTGAGGTCGTTCTCCTGCTTTTTTCGCATTTTACTAAAACTAAAAGGGCCGCTTCGGGCTTACATGTCCGAGTGGTTAAAGAAAAACCCGACGCATGGATAAAATTGAATTGAGGGTTATTGCCCTGGCCAACAGCTCCTCCCAACCCAGTAGCTTTGTCGTCGTACTCAAGGAGCTGGAGGGCTTGCGGCGCTTGCCCGTGGTGATCGGGGGGTTTGAAGCACAGTCCATCGCCATTGCGGTAGAAGGCATTACCCCGGCGCGGCCGCTTACCCACGACCTCTTTCGCAACACCATGGATGCCTTAGATGTAAAACTCCAGGAAGTAGTGATTTCGGACCTTCGGGAAGGGATATTCTACGGAACGCTGGTTTGTGAACAGCAGAATGGCGAAAAGCTGGAAATGGACGCGCGCACCTCGGATGCCATTGCACTGGCCGTTCGTTTCGGATGCCCCATTTTTACCTATCCCTTTATCATGGACCAGGCGGGTATGGTCTGGGAAGATGAAGAAGAGGGTGCTCCCGCACCCAGCCCCAAAGCCGATGTGCCCTTAAACAAGCTCTCCAAGGCCCAGCTCGATCAGGCGCTGGACGAAGCCCTTCAAGAAGAGAATTACGAGCGCGCCGCCAAGATCCGCGACGAAATCAAGCAGCGGGAATCCGATGCCAATTAGCCTTCCGGCGTTCGACTACCTTTTTGTACTTTGGACTTCGAGCCAAATTCCTCTTTCCCACTATGTTCGAAGCTTCGACTTATCAAGGCCGCCGACGGGCCCTTATGGACCAGATAGACGGCGGGTTGGTCCTGTTCATGGGCCACGATGAAAGCCCCAGAAACTACGCCGGTAACCCCTATCCCTTCCGGCAAGACAGTTCCTTCTTGTACTTTACGGGGCTGCAAAAGCCTGGCCTGGCCCTGCTTTTGGATGTCGATGAAGGGCGCGAGATCCTTTTCGGTCCTTCTTCAAGCCTGGATGACGTGGTCTGGATGGGCCCTCAGCCCAGCCTGTCCGAACTGGCTGCATCGGCGGGCATTGCCAATACGGCCGTGGAGGGCGCCCTGGCCAACAACTTGGACGAAGCTCGGGCCGCGGGCCGGCAGATCCATTTTCTGCCTCCCAACCGGGGGGAGACCATCCTGCAGTTGGGCCGGCTTTTGGGGCGTCCGCCCGAAGTGGCGGCCCTGAAGGCATCGGAGGTGCTCATCCGGGCCGTCGTAGCCCTGGTTTCTCACAAGACCTCCGAGGAGGTGGAGCAGTTGAAGGAGGCCGTGAACATCAGCGGGCACATGCACGTAAGCGCCATCCGAAAAGCACGCACGGGAATGCGGGAGGCCGAGCTGGCGGGCCTGGTGGAAGGCATGGCCGTGGCCGAAGGCGGCGGGTTGGCCTATCCGGTTATCCTGACCGTGCACGGAGAAGTACTCCACAATCATCACCATCACAATATCCTTCAGCCCGGGCAACTGGTCCTGGGTGACTTTGGAGCCGAAACGCCCATGGGCTATGCCGGCGATATTACGCGCACCTTTCCGGTATCTCCCACCTTTTCAGAACAGCAGAAAGCCATTTATCAGCTGGTGCTCGACGCGCAACTGGCGGCCCTGGGCGCCCTGAAGCCCGGGGTCCTTTACCGGGACGTCCATCTGCTCGCCAGCAAGGTGATTGCCAAGGGGCTGGTGGAATTGGGCCTGATGAAGGGGGAAGCCGAAGAAGCGGTAGCTGCCGGCGCGCATGCGCTCTTTTTTCCCCACGGTCTGGGGCACCTGATTGGCCTGGACGTGCACGAAATGGAAGGTCTGGGTGAGGATTACGTGGGGTACACCTCCGAATTGAAGCGCAGCAACCAGTTCGGACTCAAGTCCCTGCGTTTGGCCCGGGCGCTGGAGCCGGGCTTTGCCCTCACTGTCGAGCCAGGGATTTACTTTATTCCTCCCCTCATCGAACGATGGAAGGCCGAGCGCAAATTCGAGTCGTTCATTGCGTATGACAAGCTGGATTCCTATCTGGATTTCGGCGGGGTTCGCATCGAGGACGACGTCCTCATTACGGAAGATGGCTACGAATTGCTCGGTAACCCTATTCCCAAAACCATAGAGGCCGTCGAGCAGCTTCGAGCCGAAGGGTTGCACACTCATTGATCGGCCAGCAGGCTGTGCAACCAATGCAAGAGGAGGGCTTTGGCCTTGTCGTTGCCCAGCGCCCAGCGGGCCAGGTCCAGGTGGCCCTGCTCGGGAAAGAGGTGGAAATGCGTGTGGTTTGCCGCACCGAGTCGAATGCGCTGTTCTACATAGGGTATGGCCGAAGCCGATGGGACCAGGCCGTCTCTTTGCCCGTGTAAGCACAAAAAGGGGATGTCCAGGGCCTGGTCGACCATCCGTAGGGGATCCGCCCGGTTCAATACGTCTGTCTGCCCCCCATTGGTGAGTCGTTTCCAAACGCCTCCCCAGGGAAGCGCTTCGATGGCCAGCGGGGCTCCTAGGGCGAATACCCCTTTGATCCAGTCCTGTTTCCAGCCCACCTGCTCGTGCAGGTCGGTATCCGAAGCGAACAGGCTGGCCAGATGTCCACCGGCTGAAACTCCACCCAGGATGATCGCCTTTTCCTCTTGCGCCATCTCTGCCTGGAGTGCCTGCATCAACAGGCCGAGATCTTCGCGCATGTGGCCGTAATGGTAAAAGGGAAGCCTTCGCAAGGAAGGCAGGATGACATCAAAACCCAACTGATTGAATATCTGGGCGTGATGCCGGAACGACTCCGGCGAACCGAACTGCCAGCCACCGCCGTGCAGGAAGACGATGCGCTCGATCCGGGAGCGCTCGGGGGCCGGACGAAGAAGGTAATACTGCCTCCAGTGCGGGCCATAGGTGCGCTTTTTTTCCGGAAGTTCGTCCAGTTCGCTTTGGGCCGCATCCAACCAATAAAACGGGATGTCAATCAAATCTTTGAAGGCATTCCAGTACAACATCAATAGCGACGGTTTTCTGCGAATCAAAAGATCGCGTCTGAAAGATTATGTTAATTTTGTATTTCGGTTAAATCCAAAAATAAATGCGCCTATTACTTATTTTCTTTTTTATTGTATTTCTTTTTTTCAACGAGACTTCGGGGCAATATACTGAACAGGCGGCAATGCAAGGGATTCACGAGGCCTTTGCTTTGATCAAAGCAGAAGATGCGGATGGGGCCATTGGGATATACAATAGCCTGATTCCCGCTCTACAGGACCGGAAAGAGCCGTATTGGCTGGCGCATTCCTATCTTTTTTTGGGTGAGGCCTATTTCATGAAGGGGTCGGATTCGCTGGCGTTGGACTACTCCTACAGAAGCGAAGCTCTCCTGAGGGAGCATTTCCAGCCGGATACGGTTTATTTTTATTCTCTGCTGCTCCAAAACCTGGGAGTTTATCATTCGTATCGAGGAGAATATGACAAGCAAATGGATTTCTACCGCCGCTCCTTTCGCCAGGCGGAAAGGCGGCACGGACGTCAAAGCAAACAAATGGCGGATGCCTATCTCAATCTGGGGGCCGGGCACGGCAGCCGCGGTTATTGGGACCAGTGCATCGCATATACCGATACATCGCTTCAGATCGCGGAGGCGATCGAATTCAAGGAGGGGATCAACGATGCCTTGCACAACCTGGCCTATGCCTATGGACTGAAACGCGATTTCCAGCGCGCTGTAGATTATCAGGAACGGGCCCTTCGGCAGGGAGAGTCCCTTCAGATGCAGGCCAAGGGCCTGCACAATTTGGGCTATTGGTATTTCGAACTTGGCGATAACGATCAGGCTTTACGGGCTTTTACCGAAGCGCTGGAGATCCGGACTCAGCACTTACCGGAAAACTTGTTCAATATCGTCAGCACCAAGCTTGCCCTATCCGATGTTTTTCACGCCGGCCAACAATACAATCGCGCCTTGACCTTGCTGGACACCGTCGTGCAGGTGCTTCGGCCCCAGTCGTCGCCCTACAGCCGGTATTACCTTCAGACCGCTTTCAATAAAATGGCCGGCATCTACATCAAAACGGCGCGGTTTGAACTCGCCGAATCCATGGCCCGGAAGGCCGTTGCCGTAAATACCGCCGATCCGGCCGTGATGTCCAGCAGCTACATTATGCTGGCCGCTGCCGAAAGCAACCGCAAACAATACGAGCGTGCGCTGAACCACTTGCAGGTGGCCTTAAACATTATTCTTCCGGATTTTGACACGACGGACCCCCTGGTAAACCCAACCCTTCACCAGGCAGCCGGTCGGGAGAACGTACTGGATGCGCTGAACGCCAAAGGAGCCGTCCTTTACCTTATGGGGTTGGACCGGCCGGGTGATCCCTCTTTGCTCAGGCAGTCTTTGGAAGTTTATAAACTTCAGGATTCCATCGTCCACAACATGCGGCTGCAATTTCAATATCCGAGATCCAAGGAAGCACTTTTCCAGGGCACGCGCCCTATGTATTCGGCGGCTATGCGAACCTGCAATGCGCTGTACCGGCGCACCGGTGATGCGCATTACCTGGATCTTGCTTTTCAGTACTCTGAAAAAAACAAGGGGCAGTTGGTAGCGGAAAACCTCAACGACCTCTACGTGCGTCAATTTGCCCGGGTGGATAATCAACTCATCGAGGAGGAGCGCAGGTTGTTGATCGATATTGAATTCTACCGGCAGGAGCTTCAGTGGGCCGAAAGCTATTACGGTCCGGAAAAGGCAGCTGAGTTCACCGAAGAACTGGGGCGGGCCCGATCGCGACTCAAGGACCTTTGGAAAGAGTTGGAAGAGCAGCATCCCGAATATTACCGCATTCGACATGCCTTTGATGTGGAAGGGCTGGATGCGATGCGCCAGCGAGTGCTGGACCCGGGCGAAACCCTGCTGGAGTTTTTTCTGGGGGATACCTCTCTGTATGTCATCCTTGCCGACGGGGAAAGGAAAGACCTGATCCAGCATGCATTGCCCCCCTCCTTTGAAAAAGATATTATCCGGTTTCGAAATGCGATCCTCAATCAGAAAGACGAATACTGGGCGCTTGGCCACTACATGTACCGGCACCTCATCCAACCGGTCGAGCATCTTCTGGCCGGCGACAAGCTTTGCATCATCACCGATGGGGTGTTGGGCTACATTCCCTTCGAGGCCCTGCTGACCCGTCCGGTGGGGAAGGAAGGAGCGGGTTCGATCCGCAGCGGCCCCTTTCTCATGTCGGACTACCGGATCCGGTATCTCATTTCCGGCCAGGTGGCCCTTCAGGCTTTGCAGCGCAAACAGATGGCCGCTGCAAAATCCGGGGTCCTGGCCATGGCGCCCTCCTTCGAGGGCGAGGTGCTGGAAGGCAGCCTCCGCAACGGAGATGAAAAGCTCGTACTGCCCCGGCTGGATGGGGCCATCAAAGAAGTTGCCGGGCTCAAGCGGCAGTTTGCCGGGCTTTTCCTTCAAAGTGATCGCGCTACGGAAAAGGCATTTCGAGCGCACGCACCCAAATATGCCGTTTTGCACATCGCCACCCATACTCTTATCGAGGATCAGTTTCCCTCTTTTTCCCGATTGCTTTTCAACGAGAGCAAAGACCCGGCCTTCGATGGTGAGCTCAGAGCGTATGAGATATACGGCATGCCGCTGGAGGCAGACCTGATCACCCTGAGCGCTTGCAACACCGGCTACGGGGCCATACGGGAGGGTGAGGGCATATACAGTTTGGGCCGGGCCTTTGCCTATGCAGGCGTATCCAACCTGGTAATGACCCTGTGGCCGGTAAAAGACAAAACGACGGCTTTTCTGGTTGAGCGATTTTACAACAACCTGGCTCAGGGCATGGGCAAAGCCGATGCTCTGCAGGAAGCCAAGGCCTTCTACCTGGCCGAATACCCCAGCAGCCTGCTGGTCCACCCGTATTACTGGGCCGGATACATGTACATGGGCGACAATGAGCCTGTCGACTTGCGAGAAAAAAGGGAGGTTTTGGGTATGCCTCTTGAAATGCTTTTACCAGCTGGATTGGGCATACTTATCTTCCTCATCCTCATTTGGAGATACTGGACCCAATCTCGCCCTTGAGCCGGGAGGCTTCCCGCTGGTAATCCCCCGGCGATTGGGCGAGCTCGTCCAGCTTTAGCTTGGCTGCGTCAACCTGGCCGTCGGCCAAATAACTCAGGGCGAGGTACCAAGTCGCGGCGCGTGCCAAGTCAGAATCCGGTTGGACTTGATCTGCAATGCGTTCCAGCTGATCCGCCGCTTTTCCAGGCTGTTTCCCGCCCAAATAACTGATGCCGTGGTGAAGGGCCAATTCGGGGGATTTGTCTTCCAGGGCGGAAAAGGCATGCAGGGCCCGTTCGTAATCGCCTGATTCGTAATAGGCAAGTGCGCGTTTCTGGGCGTCGGCCGAGGAAGTCGTCTCCCCCCTCGTTCCGGTGTTGGATCCCGCCACGGGCAGCGGATCAAAAGCGGCATAGGCAAGCTGAGATGGGTCGGGCTTTTGCAATACGAACCAGAAGGCAGCCACCAGCAGGGATGCAGCTATGCCCAGCGGAAGGAGTGTTCTGAGGAAAAGAGAGGTGGGGCGTCGCGTTTTGTTCAATCGTTTTTCGACCCGGGCATCCAGATCTTCGAACAAGGACCGGGCCCGATCGGGGTCGCGAACTTGTTCGTATCCCTTTTGCGCGTGCAGGCTGAAGGGGTCGGGGTTGGGGTCGTTCCAAAACGAAGCCCATTTTTCGGACCTGCTTTCTTCGTGCTTCTTTCGGTTTTTTGACATGGGATGTTAGGGTTAATCAAGCTGCCCAAGCTTTTGACTGAGTTTATTTCTCAGTCGTCGTCGTCCATTTTGAATGTGGCTTTTAATCTCGTTGGCCGAAAAAGAGGTCCTTTGCTCAATCTCTTTGTAACTCAATCCCTTGAGGTAGAACAACACGATACAGGTACGTTGCCCCTCATTGAGTTCCTCTATGGCTTCACTAAGACGATCTAAAACTCGCTCTCGATATAAAAGAGTCTCCCAGTCCTCATTTTCCACAAAAACGGGCTCATCAAATTCGCCGGTAGGCAGTTCCATCCGGCTCAGCCGCTTCTGCAATTGCTTAATGCAGTGGTTGCGGGTCACCCTGTAAATCCAGGAGTTGAAGTTTTGAATGGAGTAGTTTTGGCCGTTTTCCAGCAGGTTGGTGAAAACCTCCATGGCGGCATCCTGGCTTTCCTCTTCATCTTTGAGATAAAACAGACAAACCCCCAGAACTTTGTGATCGTAGCGCCGAAAGAGCTGGCCGATAAAGACCGAGTCTCCCGACTGCTTGAATTGCTGCAGGAGTTCTTCGTCTGTGTAGGACGCGCTATGTCCGGTAGTGTTTTTTGACAAATTGAAAACCATTGAAAAAACGCCTCCAACAAAAATAGCGAAAAGAAAGCCTACGAAAGCAGAAATGAATAGTCATTTCTTTGGCATGCGCCGGAAGAACACGAAGCCGTTTCGCCCGCCGATCTCTTCTATCTGATCCATTTGGCGGAGGGGCGCTGCCCGATGCGTTTTTGCAGAAATGTAGACCGGCCTGTCAATGGGGCCCTCCAGTAAATGCTGCTGGCAGCCTTCTTCCTCAAAACAGGCCCGGCCTGCCTGCATGGGCTTGCCGTAAAACAAGTGGACGTAGGAGCGGTAGCCGTAGGTCATGAGGTGTACATCCTGGCCGGCCTTGTCTTCGAAGAATTCCACCGCCGCCCGCTGGGAGTACGTTTCGATACGCGCGATGAAAAAGTAGAGCGCGAGCATGATAAATACGGGCATGCCCCCCAGCAGAAGCAGCAGGCCGCGAGATACCTTTTGCCGATTGAAATAGAAAAGGCTCCCGAGCAACAGGCCGATCAGCACAATCCCGGGAAGGACTTCCAGTCCGGTCCATCGCACATCGGCCTGCAGGTTGGCCTGGGCAAAGGGGTCGTTTTTAAACAGGGGTTCCAGCCATTCGATGTTTTGTCCTACAAAGGGCAGAGCCAGGATGAGAAGCGCGTACAAGCCGCCGAACCCCATCAGGAGGCCCTTCATCCAGCGGGCCATGGCCAAATCACCCCGGATGATCTTTTCCGCTACCAGCGCAGCCAGGTAAGTCAGAGGGAAATAGCACATGGAAGAGTAGTGGACGATCTTGGACTGCACGATGCTGAACAGGATCAACACCACCCAGAAGAGGAATTTCATCCAGCTGCGGAAGTCGCGCAGGTGGTCGTGGTTCTCCGGCGGGAGGCGCCGAAAAGCACGGATGGCAAAGACAGACGCCGGAAAACAACCCAGTAGCAGCACGACGAAATGATAGCCGGGAAACCCTCTGTGGCCGGCGTCGGGTGTGCTGAATAGGCGATACTGATAACGGGTAAATTCCTGGACAAACCAAGGGCCGTTCTTCCAGGTCTCGAGCCCGAACCAGCTCAGCATGACCAGGAGGGCCGCCCCGGTGAAAAATAAAAACTGAGGTACGTTGACATAAAATCGAAAACGCTGGTAGACCCAGTACACGAAAAAAGTAAGCGAGGCGATGAGATACGCTACCGGCCCTTTGGTGAGTATGCCCATGCCGATGAAAAAGCCTCCCAGGAACAGATAGACCAGTGGCGGGTATTTGAGGTCTATACCCCGGAAGCGCTCTTTTTTCCAGTAAAACAGAACGAAGTAATAGATGCCCAGAAAAATGAAGAGATTAAACCAGGGGTCGATGATGCCCGATTTGAAGTAGAGGAAGGGCAGGATAGAACCCATGTACATGCCGGCCCAAAGCAAGCCAAAGCGGATGCTGTACATGCGGGCACCCAGATTGAACAAGATCAGGATGGTAACGATCCCGCACAACGCATTGGGCAGGCGGGCGGCGAATTCATTGGTTCCGAAGAGAGACATGGCGCCGGCCTGCAGCCAGAAAAAGAAGGGCGGTTTTTCCCAAAAGGAGACAAAATTGACATATACCCGCGTGTACTCTTGGGTAATGAGCATCTCGCGGCTGATCTCCGCAAAGTTGATCTCGTCCCAATCGAACAAGTGAACGCCCCCGTTGAACGAGATGAAAAAGGCAGCGCTCAGCAGGGCGAGCAGCAGAGAGTACCGAAGGCGGAGATTGGCCGACATGAATTGGATTTTCCTGGATTCGAACAGGCGTTGGCTGTGCTTATTTTTTTCCGCCGCTCAGACGGTTCAACACCTTGCTCACGAAGTCGTCGTTGATGCCCAGCCACCCCTTCAGCCTGTTGTATACATTCACCATTTGCTTGTCGGCCCAGATGAAGGCCGATTTGATGCCGTCGCCGGGGCGCGCCCGGTAGTTAGTGGCCCGCTTTTTGGGGCGTACGGCCTCCTCGGTGAAGTAATAGAGCGCGATGGACTTTCGGGTCATGTCTTCCGGGCAGGCGATGGGCTCGGGAAGGCCGTGGTAGGAATCTTCATCCGTATTGAAGATAACACAGCGGTTAAAGACCGGACTGATGCGAGCTTCGCAGGCTTTTATGTCGCGGCTCCAGAGCTCCAGGTCTCCGCGGTACTCGGGCTTCCAGCCTTCGTTGAGGTACAGCAGCAGATTGACGCGTCGCCTCCAGTTGCGCTTGTGCGGATGCACGGTGAAGTCGGCGTGGATGTTAAGGTAGCCGCCGCGCTGACTCTGGTGCAGGCCTCCCTCTTCCAGGCTGGGGTCGGCTTTCAGCCCGGGGATGCCGGTCAGTGCGCTGAGGTGCTGAACGAAGGCATCGCTGTTCAACGCCCTGATCACTTCCTGCAGGTAGGGCGGAATGCTTTCCATTTTGTTGAGGCCGTGCTTTTTCTCGTTGACGTGTACATAGTGGATCCAACCCTGATCTTGTACCTTGGGGAAGGCTCCCATGGCGGAACGAGCAGCTGCCGGTTCCAGGAAATCGTCGAACTGAGCATAGGGAAAAGGCAAAGCTTGCTGGTAATCCCGGGCCTGTCCGGTGAATCGCTTTTCGATCTCGTTGAGGTCCAGGATGGCATCTGTGCGTGTCGATTCTTGGATCATAGGGCTTGTTTCTCGATTCTGGAATTCCTACAAATATACACTTTCGCAAATGCCGGGCAGGGGAGATCAGGCCGGACTCCACTTCCGGAGTTGCTGTAGAGTAGCCCGGAGATCTTTGGGGAGGTCTGCTTCCAGGTGCAGCGGTGAACCCGCCTTGGGGTGGACGAGCTGCAGCTGTCGGGCGTGCAGGCTTTGGCGGGCCAGCAGGGGGCGTTCTTGCCCTTGTCGATTCGGCCGGTATCGCCTGCCTTTGAGTTCGCTGAGCCGAAAGGCCGATCGGCGTCCGTAAAAGGAATCGACCAGCAGCGGGTTTCCGATCGCCTGCAGGTGAACCCGTATCTGATGGGTGCGGCCGGTGAGTATTCCCACTTCCAGCAGGCTGGCTATGGAAAAGGATTCCACAAGCCGGTAACGGCTCACCGCTTCTTTTCCCTTGGCGGACACGATCATGTGGCCTGGCTTGCCGGGGTGGGGCGCCAGGGGTTTGGCCACTTCGCCCTCTTCCGGTTGAGGAGAGCCTTCCACGAGCGCCCAATAGAGTTTTTTCACCCGCCTGTGCTCGAACTGTTGGGCGAGGAGGCTCTGTGTCCCCGGGCTGCGGGCAAGCACCATCAGGCCGCTCGTATCCCTGTCCAGCCGGTGTACGAGGTACAGTTCTCCAAACGCAGGTTCCAAAACCGTTCGCACGTGAGGTCGTTCGGGATCGTGCCGGTCCGGTGCACTCAACAAGCCGGCCGGCTTGTTGATGACCAGGATGTACTCGTCCTCGAAAAGGATGGGCGGATCGGGCTTCATGGTTTAAAGGTCGGAAAAAGCGCGCTTGCCGCGGCCATAGAACTGCCAGACGATGCTGCCCGGATAGCGGCCAGCCCGGTTGGGTTCAGGGCTAATGCTTACGCGTTCGATCAACTCTTTGTACTCCCGGCGTCGCTTCCAGAGGCGGCCCAGGCGAGGATAAAAGTGAAGATGCGCCCTGAAGATGGAGCCGATGAGCGAAACGTACCCCTTGCTGAGGAAGAGGCCGGCGGCCAGAAGGTCCAGAAGGATGCGCAGCGGGATCAGCCAGAGCAGGCGCCGGTAGGGTTCGTTTTTCACCAGGGTGAACAGACTGTTGCGAAAATTCAGATAAATCTTGCGCGAACTGTTGTATTGAAGGGTGCCCCCGCCCTTGTGGTACACTACGGAACGGGGCTCAGCCAGGATCTTGTAGCCCGCCCGCCTCAGCCGCCAGCACAAGTCGATCTCCTCGGTGTGCGCGAAGTAGTCTTCGTCGAAGCCGCCGATATCGTGGTACAATCGGCTGCGGATGCAAAGGGCAGCCCCGGTGGCCCAGAATATCTCCTGGGGTTCGTTGTACTGCCCGCGGTCCTCTTCCGTAACGGCAAAGATCCGCCCCCGGCAAAAGGGATAGCCCAGGCTGTCCATCCAGCCACCGGCCGCCCCGGCATATTCGAAGTGCGACTTGTTGTCGAAGGCCCGGATCTTGGGCTGGCAGGCCGCTATGCGCTTGTCGCCTTCCATCCGTTCCACGAGCGGTTGGAGCCAATCCGGGCTGACCTCCACATCGGAATTGAGCAGTACATAGTAGTCGGATACCACCTCCTTGAGGGCCCGGTTGTAGCCACCGGCAAAGCCGTGGTTTTCCGCGATGGAAATGAGCGAAAGTTCGGGGTAGTGGCGCCGCAGGAAGGCAAGCGACTCGTCCTGTGATCCGTTGTCGGCGACGATCACCCGGCAATTGGCGTAGGTGGTGGCCAGCACCGATGGAAGAAACTGCCTCAGATAATCCAGGCCGTTGTAATTGAGAATGACGATGGCTACCTCAGGTTGGCCGGTGCTTTTTTTTTTCGCCGGGCCGGTTTCCGGAAACCCTTTCAGCACTTTTCGCGCTTCGTCGCGGTCGCGGCCCAGCTGGTCACTCAGGGCGTCCAGCCCGTTGAAGGAAGCATCTTCCCGGAGAAATGCCAGCAATTCGACCTGAAGCTTATCGCCGTAGATGTCCCTGTCGAAATCGAATATATTGACTTCAATGGTGCGGTCCAGCTGTTCCTTAATACTCGGGCGCTCACCTATGTACAACATGCCGCCGTAGCGAATGCCCTGATGCACGACCCGCACGGCGTAGATCCCGTTCGGAGGAATGAGCTTGTGGGGCTGTTTGATCTCCAGGTTGGCCGTTGGAAAACCGAGTTTCCGGCCCAGGCTCTGACCGTGAACGACCGTGCCGGTAAGCAGGTAGGGGTGCCCGAGAAGCTGGCTGGCCCGCCTGATGCGGGTGTTATCCAGGGCCTGCCGGATCTGGGTGGAGCTCACTACGATGTTCTCCACTTCCTGTTTGTCAATGACGACCACCTCAAAACCCGACCGCTCGGCATGCCATTTCAGGTAATTGACATCGCCTCGCCGCCCCAGGCCGAAGCGGTGATCGTAGCCGATGACGATGTAGCGCGGCTGGAATTTCTCAACCAGAAACTTCTGAATGTATTCATCGGCCGACTGCTGGGAAAACTCGACGGTGAACGGGACCACAACCACATTGTCGAGGCCGTATTGCTCCAGAAGTTGGTTCTTCTCCTCGATGGTGGTGAGCAGCTTCAGGCTTTGGTCCTTCGGATAGATGATGAGGCGGGGGTGCGGATGAAAGGTTACGAGTATGCTTTCCCCGTCTATGGATCGGGCCAGCCCGTTGACCCGCTCGATGATTTTTTGATGGCCATGATGAACCCCATCAAAGGAGCCGATGGTCAGGACAGCATTGCGAAAACGGGGCAGTTCCTTCAGGTCGTGGAATACTCGCATGGCCATGCAAATGTAGTTTGTTTTTCGGGCTTTTAGAGCGTCCTGGTCTTCGCTGTATGGGCCCCTGATTCAGGACCGGCCACCTGAAGACAGCGCTTGTGCTAGGGATCAAACAGTTAGCCATTCTTCGCCGAGGAAAATTCAAACCCGTTTTTTATTGCGTAAACCCGGCAGTATGCCTACGGATCCGGCAGCCCGCCCGGGGACCGAAAGAACGCCTTTCGCGATAACCCGGTTGTCCTTCTTTGGATCGGGCCTTTCCCTCAGGAATCGTTGCAAATCGAACCCAAGAAACCTAATCCCTTTCGCTATTGTTCTTACTTTTACACGATATTAGAATTTGTCTAATTAAAGACAGGATTTGTTTTGATGGATAGGACCCGAATTGTGGAGGCATTGAGCCAGGTCCTCGACCCCGATACCGGCCGAGACCTGATCGCGATGAATCGAGTGAAAGACTTGCAGGTGGAGGGAGATGCGGTTCAGTTTACGCTTCTTCTACCCTCCACGAGCAACGAGTATAAACAGCAGCTCAATTTCGCCTGCATGGAGGCGGTGCAAAAGGTTTACCCTCAAGCTCAGGTGCACGTCCATATGATGGCTCAGACCGCCGGGGCTCAGCAGCAGCCCCAATCGTCTTTGCCGCACGTTCACAACATTCTGGCCGTGGCTTCCGGGAAAGGGGGGGTGGGCAAGTCGACGGTAGCTACCAATCTGGCCCTGGGGCTGCGCCAGTTGGGGGCACGGGTCGGTCTACTGGATGCCGACCTCTACGGCCCGTCTATTCCCACTATGCTGGGGCTTCAAGGCATGCGGCCGAAGGTCAAGGAGGTATACGGAAAGCCCCGGCTTCAACCCTTGGAAAAGTACGGCCTTTCGGTGATGTCCATCGGGTTTATCGTGGAGCCGGAGCAGGCCGTTGTCCTTCGCGGGCCGCGATTGGCTGGTATCATCAAACAGTTTTTTCAGGATTGCACCTGGCCGGAGCTAGACTATCTGGTGGTAGACCTGCCGCCCGGTACCGGCGATATTCAGCTTACCCTCGTACAGACGGTACCGGTCACGGGAGCCATTATGGTTACTACGCCTCAGGAGGTAGCGGTCATTGATGCCGTAAAGGCCATGAACATGTTCCGTCTGCCTTCGGTAGACGTACCCATTTTGGGCGTTGTCGAAAACATGAGCTGGTTCACACCGGCCGAATTACCCGAGAACAAGTATTTCCTTTTCGGGGAAGGCGGCGGCAAAAAACTGGCCAAGGTCAGTGATTCCATGCTGCTCGGGCAGGTGCCCATTGTGCAGGGGGTCCGGGAAGGAGGTGATCAGGGACAGCCCATCGTGCTGCAGGAAGACAATCCCGCGGCCAAAGCCTTTCGGAAGGTAGCTGAGAACACCCTGCGACAGGTTGCCGTGCGCAATGAAATGCTGGCACCTACTCAAATTGTGAAAGTCAATATGTAAGCATGATAGCGAGCGAAAAAGAAAAGTTGCTGGAGCGAATTGATGCCGCTCTGGAAGAAGTGCGACCTCACCTGGCGGTAGACGGCGGAAATGTAGAGGTGGTCGAACTCACCGACGAGCACATCGTCAAGGTCAAATGGCTGGGCACTTGCCAGAATTGCAGCATGTCGGTCATGACGATGAAAGCGGGTATCGAACAGGCCATACGCAGTGGCGTGCCCGAGGTAAAAGGGGTTGTAGCCATCAACGGCCTGCAGGCATGACGCGCAGCGATCTGTACCGCCTCATCCGGCGGCGGAATTCCTTTCTTTGCGTGGGCCTGGATACCGACCCCTCCCGCCTGCCCGATCACCTGAAATCGGAAGCCGATCCGGTTTTTTCCTTTAACCGGGCGATCATCGATGCCACCCGGGAATTGTGTGTGGCTTACAAACCCAATCTGGCCTTCTACGAAGCTCAGGGCAGTGCCGGTTGGGCTTCGCTTGAAAAGACAATCCGGTATATCGGAGAAGAACATTTCATTATTGCCGATGCCAAGCGAGGAGACATTGGCAATACCTCGCGTCAGTATGCCCGAGCTTTTTTCCAACAACTTCAGGCCGACGCGCTGACGGTGGCGCCTTATATGGGGGAAGATTCTGTAAGACCTTTTCTCGGGTTTGAACGAAAATGGGTGATTCTGCTCGCCCTGACGTCCAATTCCGGCAGTGAGGATTTCCAGCAAACTCTCCAGGAGAACGGGCAACCGCTATTTGAGAACGTCATGCGAAAGGCCATGGAATGGGCCGGGCCCGACGAGCTCATGTTCGTGGTCGGTGGCACCCATCCCGAGCGCTTTGCCGATATTCGCCGCATCGCCCCGGAGCATTTTTTGCTGGTACCGGGAGTTGGCGCACAGGGAGGCAGCCTCGAAGCCATTTGCCGGCATGGATTGAACGGTCAGGTGGGGCTGCTGGTCAATTCCTCCCGGGGTATTCTCTATGCCGGCTCCGGCCCGGATTTTGCTGACCATGCCCGGCGGGCGGCGCTGGATTTGCAGCAGCAGATGAAGGCGGTGCTCAGTCGAATACCTTTGGCTTCGGAAGGCACTTCGTCTTGGGGTGCTTCTCCAGAAAGCGCTGGATGAGACGGGTGGTCTCTGGCGAGCTCCGAATGGGCTTTACGGCATCGTCCAGGCTTTCTGGTCGTCCGTCCCAATCTCTTTTTTCCAGGTATCCGTATCCACTCATCCGGCTGTTCTCCACTCGGATGACGGCCAGTTCCTCAAGCTGCCGACCGGGCTCCAGAATGAAAAAGTCCTCAGCAAAAATAGTGCGCAGGTATTCGGTTGCCGCTTCGGCCCGCCGGTTATAGCTTTCCGGGCTTTCCTGCCCGGCACATGCGCCCTCGCAGTTTTTGAGGTGGTACTGGAAGCAGGGGCCGCGGCTTCCTGGTTCCAGGCCACAGAGCCGGCTGCAAAGACCGTATTCCTTTAGGACGTATTTCAGCCTTCGCTGTGCACCGGCCAGGCGACTGTGCTCGCATAAGATGGCCCGCCCCCTGCGCTCTCTTACCTTCAGGCGTTCGGCCTTGAATGTAAGGTAACCCGCCGGATCACGAGAAGTGGTGATGACGTAGGGAAAGCTGCGCATCTTTTGTGCCCGGTTGACGGGGGGCGATAGGCGCTTGATCTCCACGGACTCCAGCAACAGAGCCAGCAACTCGCTGCCCGTGCACTCGCAACTGATGTGGTGAACGCTTCGCTGCAGAAGACCGCCTTTGGGGGACGGATCCGCAAAATGCTCGAAAATGCGCTTCCTGATGTTAATGCTCTTGCCAACGTATACGACATCCCCCCGTTCGTCGTGCAGGTAGTAGACGCCGCAGGCTTCCGGCAACTCGTGAAGAGTAGCGAGGCTGATGTGCTTGGGCAAACGGGATTCCTTGATACCCAAATTGATCATTTGTTTCAGCTGAAGCGCACTTTCCTGCTCGGCCAGGATGAGCTCCAGCAGACGAGCCGTAGCGCTCGCATCGGCCAGGGCGCGATGGCGGGCATCTACCGGAATGTCGAAATGCCGGATGAGGCGCCCCAGGCTGTAGCTGGGCAGGCCGGGAAACACTTTTCGGCTCAGGCGAACCGTGCAGAGCTGTCTTCGGGTAAAGGTATAACCCAGCCGCCGAAACTCTTCGCGCAGGAAGCCGTAATCGAAGCGAACATTGTGGGCTACAAAAATGGCCCCTTCGGTGAGTTCCACTACCTTGCGGGCTACCTCGTAAAATTTAGGGGCCTCCTGCACCATCTCCTGAGTGATGCCGGTGAGCTGGGTGATGCCGTAGGGAATGTAGCATTCCGGGTTGACGAGGGTCTCCCAGCTCTGGATTACCTGATGGCCGTCGTGCAACACGATTCCGATCTCGGTGATCCGGTCGCGGCTGGCGCGGCCGCCGGTAGTTTCCAGGTCTACGATGGCGTAACGGGCAGGCATTTTTAAACAATAAGTTGGATGAAGGTAGTGTTTTTTGTTGTATTTGTTGCTATGCTGAGTGCACAGTGTGGTCCGCAGCCGCAAGCAACGGCAAAGCCGGTTCCTGAGGTTCGGGTGGGGGCGGAACGCATGTCGCTGTATCTGCCTGAGCTCCGTGGAAGGTCTGTCGGCCTGGTGGTCAATCACAGCAGCAGGGTAGGGGGGCAGCACCTGATCGACACCCTGCGGACGGCCGGGGTGGATGTCGTTCGTTTATTTTCGCCCGAACACGGGCTGCGCGGCAACGCAGCCGATGGCGAGATCGTAGAAAGCGGGCGCGATCCCGTATCCGGTCTGCCCGTAGTTTCGCTGTACGGGCCGTATAAAAAGCCGCGGCCTGATGATCTCGCCGGGATCGATGTGCTGGTGTTCGATATTCAGGATGTCGGGGCTCGTTTTTACACTTACCTCTCCACCCTGCACTACGTTATGGAAGCCGCTGCCGAACAGCAGATGCCCCTACTCGTGCTGGATCGGCCCAATCCCAATGCCCACCTGATCGATGGGCCGGTGCTGGATACGGCGTATCGTTCGTTTGTGGGCATGCATCCGGTGCCGGTCGCATACGGACTCACTATCGGAGAGTACGCCCGCATGATCAACGGGGAAGGCTGGCTCGAGGGGGCCACTCGCTGCGATCTGGAGGTGATTCCCTGCGAGCATTACACCCACCGCACCCCTTATGAATTGCCCGTGCGCCCATCGCCCAATCTGCCCAACATGCGTGCCGTCTATTTATACCCCTCCCTTTGTTTTTTCGAGGGCACGGTAGTGAGTGTAGGCCGGGGAACGGATTCGCCTTTTCAGTGGTACGGACATCCCCGGTTTATGGGTCCGGTGCTGTTTACCCCGCAGCCCAATGCAGGCTCCCGCTTTCCGCCCTTGGAAGGCGAAGCCTGCCGGGGGCGCGACTTGCGGCAGCTGACTACCGATCACTTGCAGGGTATGGACCGCCTGCAACTGGAGTACCTGTGGGAGGCTTTTGACCAGTACCCCGACAAAGAGGCCTTTTTCCTGCCCAGCGGTTTTTTTGACAAACTAGCCGGCGGACCCAGCCTGCGCCGTCAGTTGCTGGCCGGTTGGGATGTACAGGCCATACGCGAAAGCTGGGAGTCCGACCTCGAGGGTTTCCAGGCCGTCCGGCAAAAATACCTTCTCTACGAGGATTAGCCACTCCGCCCTCAGAAGGAAAGTCGGATTTGTGCAGCCACCTCCGAGCGAACCGGGCCGTCGATGCGTTCGTTGCCGCTGCCGATCGTTTCCCGGTCGGAATAGAACCAGCGCGCATAGCGAGCCTCCAGCGTGATCAGTTTGATGGGGCGGTAGCGCACATTGATGTAGAAGCGGCTGCCCCGGTTGAAATAGGCCGGGATGGAAAAGCTGTACAGCAGAGCATTTTCAAAGGAATAGAACCGGATGTCGAAGCCATCCGTATCGAAGAGAGCGTAGCGCGCGGTGAACGAAAGGGGAAATGCCATGGGGCGGAAGAGAATGTCCTGATAAACGGCAAAGCCGCGCAGGCGGGCGTCGATGTCGTTGTCGAAGAATCCGAAATCGGCTCGGCTGCGCAGTTCCAGCGATTTGGTGAGCTGGTAGGAGAAGTGCAGCCTACCCAGAAACAGGGATCGCGGCACAGCCAGTGTGACGGCCGTGGTGGTCGTTGCGCGGTTTTCGGTCTTGCGCTCTTCCCGCACCTCGGCATAGAACCGGAAGCGGCGCTTGCGATACCAGGTCAGGCGAAAGCGATACTCCCATCCCAGGGACGGCCGGTCGATGTCGAATCGAAGCCAGGGATGCCGCCAGACGTCCAGATAGGCGTTCAAGGTCCATTCGCGAAACGGGCGCACCGTCAGCCCGAGGTAGGCTCCCGTCTCATTTCGGCCTCCGGAGGTTTCCGCAAAGGGGTCGGCCAACAACACCTGGTAGTCGCGGGGGTAATGGCGAACCAGCAGGGCCAGATCCGCTTTCCGGTCCAGCCCCAGGAGAAGGCCGTTGAGGGTGGCGATGGCGCCGTTTTTGCTCATGGCTGTTTCGCCGAAAAAGTGGAAGTTTCGCCAGCGCCAGGCATAATCCACACTGGCATTGAAGAGGTCCTGCCCACTGAAGAAAAAGCGATTGTAGGGCTGCGGGTTGACGATCAGCTCGCCGTCCAGCCGTTCGTACAGGGCATTCACGGCTACATGCCCGCCGCGGAATTTGTACTTCACACTCCCTCCTGTGCTGAATTGGCCGATGACATTTCGGTTCTCGATTTCTCGCTGCGTGCGATGGAGACCGTCCTCATCCAGGGAACTGATGCGTAAAATACCGGGATCCAGGGTATCGATATCGAGCAGGTTTCCGTCGCGTCGCCGAAAGGATACCAGCGCACTGACCTCCCAGTGATCGCCAAAGGCAAGAGTAGCCGCCCCGCCCCGCATGAAGTTGGCCTCGTTCACCGAGGTGTAGGGGCGCAGGGTTCGGGCCGAACGCTTTATGGTCGTTGCCAGCGCGCTTTTACCGTAGTTGAATCCGGAGAACAGGATGAGCCCCTGCCCGAAACTCACGGCAAAGTCGCCAAGGGCTACGGCCTTGAGGGTGGGCGAATAATCGCGGAGAAAGAGGTGGCCCGAGTAATAGTCGAACCCCTTGCGGTTGCTGCCCCGGAAAAACTCTTCACCCCGGTCTTTTTCGGCGGTGATGCCATAGCTGAGCTTATTGCTGTGGGTATGGCGAAACCGGAGATAGAATTGATGCGGAGAGCCCAGGTAGCCGCCCTCCTCTCCCGGCCGCTGGTAGCCCCGTTGTGGCTCGAGCACCGTATTCCATCGCAGGAACAACTGCCGCTGCCCTTCGGCCAGCATGGTGAGCAATGGCTGGTTATAAGCGTCCAGTCCTTTTTGGGTCGTGAAGTAGGGAGCCAGCGCGCGGGCCGTCTCGGTGTCAAAGCCGGGGACGGCCTGGAGTTCGTATACCGATAGAAACGGACCGGTTTGGGTGCGGTGCGAGAGCAGGTTTAAAATCTGCGGATCAGAAAGCAGGCCGAGCCCCCTCAGTTCTTCTTCATCTGCCGTGTTGAGGTTGATGGGATTGCGGCGAAACACTTCCAGGTTTTCCCCCAGGGTATTGAAGTTAAAAGCTCCTTCGCCGCCCTGGTCCTGAACGACGTCTTCCAGCACATCCTGCGCTATTTGTGGCAAAAGCGTGTCTTGCTGGGCTGTTGCCAGGCCTGCGGTAAGCCAGCACAAGACGAGGGTTGCTGAGCGAAATAGGGCCGAAAGGTGCAAAACTTGGGTTTTAGACCCCCTCAAGTTCGAAAACCTTTTTGGAAAATGATAATGGAGATTGTGGCCGGCCAGGCCGGCCAAAAAATTAATGGGGAATCCCATTTCTGTTGTAAATGGAATATTCTATATTTGTACATTATTTCGCAACGAGCAGTAAAACTTCCCTAACCCGTATCGAAGGAAATCTTTTGGCTCACCTCCCTGGAAGAAAAGGGGATTCGGTGGGCATTAAGGCGTATGGATCGCAAAGCAAACTGCTGAAATAGTGTGTGTGTCAGGCAAGGTGCGAAAAATGGAACCGCTCGATCGACGAAAGCGGAGGACATCGGCCGGAGAGGTCAGGCGCCGAAATGGGAGCCTGACCTCTCTTGCTAAGGTCCCAAACTACCTTTTGATCACTTATTCAACTAAAGACGATGGCTAATTTTAAATTTGAGTACATCTGGCTGGACGGCTACAAGCCCGAACCCAACATGCGAAGCAAAACCAAGATCATCGAAATGGACTTTTTCGACGGCGATCTGAAGTCCATTCCCACTTGGTCTTTCGATGGAAGTTCTACCCAACAGGCCGAGGGCAGCAATTCGGATTGCCTGCTGAAGCCGGTTCGCGTCTATGCCGACAAAGGGCGGCAGAATGCCTTTCTGGTCGTTTGCGAAGTGCTCAATCCCGACGGTACTCCTCATGAAAGCAACACCCGTGCCCTGTACGAAGACGATGAAGATCTCTGGCTGGGCTTTGAGCAAGAGTACGTGCTTACCCGCAAAGGCCTGCCGCTGGGCTTCCCTTCGAATGGCTATCCGCGGCCGCAGGGCCCCTACTATTGCTCCGTAGGGCACGGCAATGCCGCCGGCCGCGACATCGTAGAGGAGCATCTGGACCTCTGCCTGGAAGCCGGAATTGAGATCACGGGTATTAATGCCGAGGTGATGCTGGGCCAATGGGAATTTCAATGCTTCGGGCGCGGCGCCAAAAAAGCCTGCGACGATCTGACGGTGTGCCGCTACCTGCTGCACCGGGTGGCCGAGAAGTATCAGGTGGAGATAGAATTTCATCCCAAACCCATCAAGGGAGATTGGAACGGATCGGGTATGCATACCAACTTTTCCAATAAATTTCTGCGCGAGCGCGGCGGGAAAGAGTACATCGAAGAACTGATGAAGGCTTTCCAGGCCACTCACGAGGATCACATAGCCGAGTACGGTTCCAACAACGAATTGCGGCTTACCGGCCTGCACGAAACCCAGGCTATCGACAGATTCAGCTACGGCGTAAGCGACCGGGGCGCTTCCATTCGAATTCCCGTGTCTACGGCACAGGAATGGAAGGGTTATCTCGAAGATCGCCGGCCGGCTTCCCATGCCGACCCCTATCGCGTAGCCGCCCGGATCCTCAAAACCATGAATATGGTTGGCAAAGCCAAGAAAAACGCCAAGGAGCCGGCAAAGAGCTAATCCGGCCAAGGCCGGCACGGCATCGGAACCGGAAGAAGCGCCGCTGCAGTTTGCAGGGCGCTTTTTTTGTAGCTCAATCGCCCGTCACGGACGGTTGAACTGCAGGGCAATGGGAATGCTCACCCGGGTCGGAACGGCCCGGCCCGCTTGAACACCGGGGCGCCAGCGAGGCATATTCAAAGCGTGGCTTGTCAAGGCCACCTCCAAGCCCGGATCCGGGCAACTGGCCACTTCAGCCTGGTGTATTTGCCCGTACCGGTCCAGGTAAGCTCTGATTTCCATGCGACCTTCCCAGGCCTGTTGGCGGAGAGTGGCTTCAGCGGATTCCAGGACGGGCCTGAAAAACTGCTGCAACGCCTGGGCTCCGCCTGGAAAAGACGGCATGGCCTGGACCAGCCAGGGCTTCTCATCCGGTGCCGGAGCCTTTTCACCGGCTACCAAGCGGGCACTTTCCTGCTGGCCGAAAAGCGGCAACAGGCCCAGTGCAAACCATACAATCGGGATCATTCGAATCTTCATAGGACGATCTTTTGGGTGAATGGTGATTTCTTTGTGTAATTTCAATGGATGTTCAGCCGGATGCAATGCGCTTCATCACCCTGCCGCCGACACTTGCCGGCCCGGCAAATTTTTGTTGGGGAAAGGAGGGTTGCCAAAAATGCGCCGATGCCCTGCTGCCTTCTCAACGGCAAATGATTGGATTGACAACTTGTTAAAGTTTTGTTAAAAGATGGAAATTGATTACAGCGTTTTAGATCGCTTTTTGCGCTACGTTCAAATTGATACTCAGTCGGACCCCGCATCGGAAAAGGTGCCCTCTACGGAAAAGCAGAAAAACCTGGGGCGTCTGTTGGTTGAGGAATTAAAGGAGTTGGGGCTTGAGGATGCCGAGCTGGACGAATACGGCTATGTGTATGCTACCCTTCCTTCCAATACAAAGAAACAGGTACTGGTGATTTGCCTCTGCTCCCATATGGATACCTCTCCAGATGCCAGCGGCAAGGGGGTGAAGCCCATCGTCCACCGCAAGTGGGACGGCCGTCCCATAGCTTTGCCCGACGATCCAAAGGTCGTACTGCGCGTGGAGGATCACCCGCATCTGGCCGAGCAGGTGGGCAACGATATTGTCACGGCTTCGGGCACCACGCTATTAGGGGCAGATAACAAGGCAGGGCTGGCGGAGATCATGAACGCGGTGGAGTATTTCACACGCCACCCCGAGGTGAAGCACGGCACGGTGCGCATACTGTTTACGCCGGATGAAGAGATCGGGCGCGGTGTGGATAAGGTGGATATCGAAAAGCTGGGCGCCGACTTCGGCTATACGGTGGATGGCGAGCGGAGGGGCAACCTGGAAGATGAAACCTTCAGTGCCGATGCGGCCACCGTGGTCATCCATGGAGTAAGTGCGCACCCCGGCTTTGCCAAAGGCAATATGGAAAGCGCGATCAAGGCTGCGGGCGAAGTGCTGGCCCGTTTGCCAAAGGATCGCCTCAGCCCGGAGAGCACCCAGGGGCGCGAGGGGTTTCTTCATCCGGTTCAGGTAGCGGGAAATGTCGAGCGGGCCTCCATTGATTTCATCCTGCGGGATTTCGAAACGGAGAAACTCCCGGTGCACGCTGCCGAATTGGAAGGCATCGTCCAGGACGTTCTGAAAGCCTATCCCCGTTCGTCTTACGAGCTAATTATCAAGGAACAATACCGAAATATGAAGGAAGTGTTGCAGCATCATCCCGAGGTGGCAGCCTATGCAGCCGAGGCGATGGAGCGCGCGGGCGTGACGGTGCACAAGGGCAGCATTCGAGGAGGGACGGACGGTTCGCGCTTATCCTTCATGGGGCTGCCCTGCCCCAATGTATTTGCCGGCGAATACGCCTTTCACTCCAAGCAGGAATGGACCAGCGTTCAGGATATGCAGAAAGCCGTCGACACCCTTGTTCATCTGGTGCGCATCTGGGAGGAAAAGGCCGGTTAGACCGGGCCGGGGATCCCCAGGTGCAGGATGCGGCCTCCGGTCTGGTTGATGGGGCTTACGCTCTTCCCGATGATTATGCCGTCTTCCGGAGCCCTGTACTCCTTGACCAGGTCGCCGAAGATATTGCGGAGGGTCGCTATGGTTTGGCCCTTCCTCACGCTTTGGGTCAGGCCCGGCTGAACCAGCAAAATGCCCCCTGCATCGGTATACATCCAGTAAGAGTCCGTGCAAAGCACGGCGGGTTGCTGGGGCGCTTCGGTTTCTCCTTCCAGCATATTGAGGTGAAACAAGAGGTTGAAGATGCCCGTCAGCCCGGACCGGATCATTCCTTTTTGAAAGGTGTTGGGGTCGCCTACTTCAAGGGTGATGGCGTGAATGCCCATTTCGCTGGCTGCCCCGCGCAGGGTGCCGTCGGTATTGGGTTTATGTACGACGATCTGGGCGTTTTGCAGGAGGGCCATTTCGCGCGTCACCGGGTCCTGGAGATCTGCCCGGATGTAGTAGGAGTTAATGCGACCGAAGCTGGCCGTATGCAGGTCCACCAGGTAGTCAAAGGCCTTTATGATGCGGTTGACGATGCGGTAGGCATACACCTGCGATACGTTGCCGTCCTCTTCACCGGGCATCACGTGGTTGAGGTCGGTACCGTCGATAAACCGTCTTTTTTTTCGATGGAGGGACGGAACATTCACTACCGGTACTCCTACGACCGTGCCGCGCAGCTGAAGGGGATCCAGCTCTTTGAACAGGCGCTGAACGACCGGAATGCCGTTGAGTTCGTTGCCGTGTACGGCTGCGGTAAGTCCCAGCACCGGACCGTCGGCCAGGCCCCGTGCGATGAGTACGGGCACCAGTACGGGCATGCCGATGCCGTCGCTGACCAGGTGGATCATTTGACGTGTAATCTCACCGGCCGGTGCGCGGTCCAGGTCGAGTTCTTGGATGATATCTTCGGCTCTATTTGACGGCCAGATCGGGTCTTCCATGTGTGGTTTCGTTTACATAGGTCCATATGAGGTCAGCTGCCTGCCGGAGTACGGGGCGTCCGCTGAGTTGCTGAATCTGGGGCAAACCGCCCACGCTGAGGGTGTTGACCTCGGAGAGCAGGCGTTGCCCGCTGTCGTCTTCCAGGGTGTCGAAGCCGAAAAATACGATGCCCAGCGGGGATAATAAAGAAGTCAATTTGCCGGCCATTTGTTCTTCCTCCGGACTCAGGGAGGCCGCTATGGCCCGTCCGCCCTGAGCGGCATTGCACAGCCAGGATCCCCGGGGCGGGAGTCGAAGGGCGGCCCCCAGCACCTGGCCGTTGATGACGACGATGCGCTTGTCGCCCTTGACCACCTGGCTTAGGTATTTCATGCCCAGAAAGACAAAAGGGTGCCGGGCGAGTTGTTCCCGAAACCGGGAGTAGGGAATTCGCCTTCGACCCAGCCATACGCTATTGTCTTCGATGCGTATGAGCCCTTGCCCACCGTAGTTTTCCAGGGGCTTGAGCACGATCGGATGCTCGGCTTTGAAGGCCTCTACATCTTCGATCGATGTGCACAGGCGCAAAGGAGGGCAAAGCTCGGGCACTTGCAAGAGAAAGGCTTTGGACGAACTTGCCGAAATGCCGTCGGGGCGATTGATGATTTGGGCTGTGGGAAAGTGCTGGGCCAGAAAGTCCCAAAACTCTCCGGCGATGGGCCTGGGCAGGCGCATAAAGAGCCAATCGTAATCGCGAAGGCTTGCTTTTCGAAGCCCCCGGCTGAAAGCCCGGCCATCGGTATGGTAGGCAAAGTCGTCGTCTACGGAGGTCACCCACAGTTCGGTACTTGCCATCCGCCCAAAAAAGGACCGGTTTGCCTCCAGGTGGCGGCTGGCGACGTCCAGCTGAACGCAGGCCGGGTGCCTGCGCAGGGCCGGAAGCAGCTCGTAGATTGCATTCTGCGAGAAGTGCGTACCGGCATCGGTCAGAACGAGCATGCGATAGGCATTCATAGGCAGGTTATTGAAAGCTAGTGAAACACTTCATCCAGCAAGGCCGGATCGTCGTTGAGCGACCGGAAAAGCCGGATTCGAAAGCGACCCTGTTTGTTGGTGAGGGTTTCGGCCATTTTGTCTATGGCCACCATGGACAGGACGGTCTGGATATAGGCCTCAATGAGGTCGTCCAGGCCCAGGCCCAGTTTGTTGAAGTCGCGGCGGTCCATGAGCAGCAGGCGGTTGGTGTCGCTGCCCCATCCGCCGTCTTCCTTCTTGATGCTGAGGTTGGTGCCCAGCATGCCCCAGGAGTCGGTGCCGGATTCGATCCGGTCGGCAAGTGGCATGGCGGCCCGGCGGGCATAAATACTCAGCGGCCGTATGCCCTCATCCGTACTGCATACCATCATCCGCAGGTCGGCCACATAGGTATTGCCTTTCGCATTTGGAATGGTACCCACGTGATAGAGCCGCCCGGCCCGGGTGACGGAGCTCCAGCGATAGTTGCCGATCAGACTTTGCACGATGAACTGGTCGTAGTCAAACGCCATGGCCATGAACTGATCCAGCTCATCCGGCGTAACGATGGTGAAAACCCCCTGTCCGGCGTTGGAGTAGGGGACTTTGATAACGGCCTGGCCTCCCATTTTCTGCACCCAGAGCGGGATTTCGTTTTTGCTTACATCCCAGATGGTCTCCGGAGTATTGATTTTCAGGTTGTGCTCAGCCAGTTCGGTATTGTAGATGTCGTAGGCTTTGGCGGCGACCATTTTATTCCGCCCTCCGGCCAGGCAGGCGGTGATGGGGTTGAAGATTCGGGTGCGCGAATGGGTAGGGAGCCGGTTCCAGGGTTTTTGGGTCAGGTAGCGGAAAGCCGCCCGGATGGGCACCCATTCGCCCTGGGCGTTGCGCACCTCCATGACCCGGTCAGCACTGAATCGGACGCAGGGGTCGGGTTCGGTGTGATAAAAGGATACGAAATGCACGGGTTCCTGAAAGACATCGGCCATCACGGCGGCGTAGCCCGAAGCTTCCATGGGGTTCTTGTCGTACACTACGGCCAGCCCCCCTTTTACCGTCTGCCGGCGCTGTCGAACATACGGCTTGAAGCTTCGTTCGATGAGAAACCGGTAGCCTCCCTGTTCTTTGGTGTCGTCAAAAAGCGGCATCGACTTCTGCCCCGAAGGACAGGAATTGTTTTCAATAATCACCATCTGACGCTTGCCCCCGGCCGAGGTCACATTGAACAGGTCGGCTCCTGCCCATAGGAAGTGTTTGCAGGGCCGCCGCAGGATGTCTTCCAGGATGTGAGGTTGTACCTGCGGGTGCAGGTGGCAGTACCGGTTGATGATGCGCTCCATTCTCAGGTTGAGGAAGAAATGGATCATGGGATGGATCGTGGCATTCAATGCCTTGTCATACCAATGTCGGTGGGGTTCGAATTCGCCGGGTTGAATGGGGGTGGTCTGCATGATCTGCCTGTTCATTTGAGGTGCAAGCTAACGGCTTCTCGCGGCAGATAAAACCCTTTTTTTTCTCATTTGGGACAGGTTTTGGGTAGCCGGCAAGAAAAATACTTGATGCTGATAAAAATCAGGTTTTCGATACTCTTTCTTTTGCTAATATTGCTACAAATCATCCACGGCCCGCAATCCGCAGGTGCAAACGATCCATGGATCGGGCATGCGAAACCAAAAAATAACCCATGGCAAACCCAAAACAAACCACAAGATATTCGGATGCTGAGTTGGCCGAATTCAAGGCCTTGATCGAGAAGAAAATGGAGAATGCCCGGGAGCAGCTCGAAGACCTCACCCAGCAGATCTTGGATATCACCGAAAACAGCAGTGACGAGCACGGGGGCGATTGGGTAGACGACAGCAGCATGGGCGCAGATGTCGAAATGCTCAACAACATGGCCATCCGGCAACGGCGGTATCTTCAGGACCTGGATAATGCACTCATACGAATCCGCAACAAATCCTACGGCATCTGTGCAGTGACCGGCGAACTCATCGACAAGAGGCGGTTGCTGGCTGTTCCCACGACCACGAAAAGCCTGGCTGCCAAATCGGAAGAATACCTGAAGACCTCGGAAAAGAAAGAAGAAAAACGCCCCAAAAACCCCTACGTCAAAAAAGAAAAACAGATCATCAGCCGGGTGATTCGAAAATCGAATCCGAACGCCCGGGATGAAAAGAGCCCCCGGGAACTGGATAGCCTGGCCGGGGTCGGCGATGATTTTCGCGATGCAGAAGAAAGCGATGACTACGAAACAGACGACTCGTACATCGACCTGGATTCCCTGCCGGACCGGGATACCGAAAACCAGGATTTCGACTACTGATCGACCGGAACTTCCGGCTGGCTTTCAGGAAGTTGGTTGGCGAGGGAGCCCGTCTGGGCCAAATGCCAAGTAGCCAACATTTTTCGAAAAAAATTTTCCCGTTGCTGTGAAAATTTCGTTATTTCCAAGGCCTGCCAAGTATTACCAAATAGCCATCTTCCAAAAGTTGGGCACTAACTCTTTTTTCAAAAATTCCAGGCTCACAAGCGGCTTTGGGATGATTATTAACATCAACTCTCTACCAAATTTAGCGTACTTATGAAACGATTCTACTTTTTTCTTTCTCTTTTTCTGAGTGTAGGGCTTGTCGCCACCGCGCAAGACCACACCATTACCTTCGAAGTTGACATGACGGACTTCATCAACGATGGAGGCACCATCGACGCTTCGGGTATGCACGTTGCAGGAAACTTCCAGGATGAAGCAGGGCTGTCGGGCGAATGGACCCCTTCGGAGTCTCCCATGGCTGACCAGGGCAACAACATCTGGTCCGTTACCTACACCCTCCCGGCCGGCACTTACGAATACAAGTATGTACTCGGCAACGACTGGTCTTTCGGCAGCGAGAACATTTCCGGCGATTGCGGCCCCGGTAACGGAAACCGCGAGATCGTGGTAGACGGCGATAAGACCGAATCCTTCTGCTACAGCAAGTGTTCCGCTTGCGGCGTGGTCATCCCCAAAGTAAATGTCACCTTCCAGGTGGATATGACCAACATGGCCCTTCGCTACGGCGACCCCAACAACGATATTGTCAGCGTGGCCGGTGCTTTCCAGGGCTGGACTCCCGGTGAGACCGTGATGACCGACGACGACGGCGACGGCATTTTCACCGTAACGGCTGAAGCCGATGCCGGATCCAGCTTTGGCTACAAGTTTCTGTATGGCGACGACTGGGGCTACGACGAAGGTGTGCCTGGTGACTGCAACCAAGGCGGCAACCGCTTCGTAGAACTGGGCGATTCCGATACCACCCTGGCACCGGTCTGCTTCGGCACCTGTGATCAGGCCTGCCCCGACCTCGGCGACCCGCTCACCGTGACCTTCCTGGTGGATATGCGCAACGAGATCGTAAGCAACGAAGGCCTGCACGTGGCGGGTACCGTTCAGTTTCCTGCCTGGGTGAAAGATACCTGGGAATTGACGGATGAGGACGGCAATGGAATCTACTCCGGTAAAGTCGAAAATATGTTTACCGGCTCGTATGCCTACAAGTTCATCAATGGCACGGGAGATGCCGATGAGGAAATGAACGACTTCATCGCCGGTGGCTGCGGTATCGACAACGGAGTAGGCGGTTCTAACCGCGAGCTGGTCGTCGACCTAGCCCAGGATACGGTCATTGCTTTCGTATACAACTCTTGTGATCAGTTTACGGACTACACGCAAGAAGACATCGACAACGCGCCCGTAGTCAACGGAATCAGCAGCGTGACGAATACGACCGCCATCGAATCGTACCGCCTGTATCCCAACCCCTTCACCAACCGCACGGTGCTGGAGTTTTCCAACCCCGATGCCAAGCCCTACATGGTGACCATTACGGACATGATGGGTCGGGTAGTGCGGACTATGAACAATGTTCGCGCTGAGCAGGTCCTCATTGACAGAGGCAGTCTGTCCAGCGGCCTCTACCTGGTAAACCTGCGCGATGAGGCAGGAGGCCAGCTGACGCTGAAAATGATTGTTCGATAACTACTGCCTTTTCGGCATATCGTTCAAGAAAAAGCAACCTGGGCAACCGGGTTGCTTTTTCTGTTTTGAATCGTTCCCTAAATAGCTCTGCATGCACTATTCTATTTTATCACTTTTCAGTTTGCTACTTTTTCTGGGTTTTGGAGGCCTAGCGACCGGCCAAATTGTAACCACGGATCCGCCTTTTCCGAAACCCAATGAGCCGGTCACCATAACCTTTGATGCCAGTCAGGGCAATGCCCAGCTGGCCGGCTTGCCGCCCGGCACGCCGGTCTATGCCCATACCGGGCTTATCACGGAAAACGGCGGCCCGGGCAGCTGGCAATACATCGTGGGGAATTGGGCTACCGACGATGCACGGGTGCGCATGAACCGGATAGGAACTTCGGATCGCTATCAGATCACCCTTGCACCTAGTTTGAGCGAGTGGTATGAATCCAACAACAATGCCAACGCGAGCATTCCGGACGATGAGACCATTGTTCAAATGGCGTTCGTATTTCGAAATCAGAATGGCAGCCTCGAGGGGAAGACTGCTGAAGGCGGCGATATTTTTGTAGAGGTATTCCCGCCCGATGCCGGGCTGATCGCTCAGTTTACCGCGCCGCAGGGCAACCTCATCGCAGCCTTAAACGATACCATTTCCGTGACGGCGACCAGCTCGATAGAAGCGGCAATTCGTCTTTTTGACAATGGCCTGCTCATCGCCCAGGACAGCGGTGAAAGCCTGCAGCACGCGATTGCCGTTCTCGAGGACGGCGACCATGAGGTAGTCGTCGAGGCCGCAGCGGATGGGGCGACCGCACGCGATACATTTTACTACAGCATACCCCCCGCTGTGAACGTGATCGATCCGCCCGCAGGCACGGAATTGGGGGCTACCTATCTCACTGACAGTACGGTGCGCCTGATGCTCATGGCGCCCGGAAAGGAGGAAGTTTACCTATTGGGCGATTTCAACAATTGGGCCCCACGGGCTGCCTATTTCATGAACCGATCCATCGACGACTCATTGTTCTGGCTGGACCTGCCGGTGCTCGAGCCCGGTCGAAATTACGCCTACCAATACTGGGTGGATGGCGAACTGCGGGTCGCGGATCCCTTCAGCGAACTCATCCTAGATCCGGCCAATGACGGCTTCATTCCGGAAGCGAATTTTCCGGATCTGCCGCCCTATCCGGCGGGGAAAACAAGCGGCATCGTCTCTCTGCTTCAGCCGGGCAAGCCGGCTTTCGACTGGCAGGTCACGGATTTTGAGAAGCCTGCCAAGGAAGATCTGGTCGTCTACGAATTGCACATGCGGGATTTCATCGCCGCCCAAAACTACCAGACCCTCCTGGACACGCTGGATTATTTGGATCGCCTGGGCATCAACGCCATCGAGTTTATGCCCGTATCCGAGTTCCGGGCCAACCTGAGCTGGGGCTACGATCCTACCTTTCACATGGCCCTGGACAAATACTACGGTACGCCGGATGCCTTCAAGGCCGTGGTGGATGCCTGCCACGCTCGGGGTATGGCCGTCATCCTGGATGTGGTGTACAATCACGTGCACGAGTTGAGCCCATTGGCGCAGCTCTACTGGGATCCGGTGGCCTTTCAGCCCCGCCCTGACAATCCCTGGCTCAACCAACAGCCAACCCACGACTTCAACGTCTTTTTCGACGTCAATCACGAGAGCCCGGCGACCCGGGCCTGGCTGGACCGGGTGGTCACCTACTGGCTGGAAGAATACCGGGTAGACGGTTATCGCATGGACCTCTCCAAAGGCTTCACGCAAAATGTGGGCGGCAGCTTCGATGCTTTTGCCTACGATGCTTCCCGCATCGCCATCCTCAAGCGCATGGCCGATGTGATCTGGGCCGCCGACCCGGAAGCCTACGTCATCCTGGAGCACTTTGCGGCGAATGAAGAGGAGAAGGAATTGGCCGAGTACGGCATGATGACCTGGGGCAAGATGACGGACCCCTACAATCAATTCACCATGGGCTACAACAATTCCGATCTGGGCGGGATCTCCTATCAAAACCGGGGCTGGGATGTGCCCCATCTGGTGGGCTATATGGAGAGCCACGACGAGGAGCGGCTCATGTACAAGAACCTCGAATTCGGGAACAGCAACGGTGACGGCAGCTACGATATCCGGGATCTGGGTACGGCTTTGCAGCGCATGGAGCTGGCTGCCAACTTTTTCTTCCCGGTGCCGGGCCCCAAAATGATCTGGCAGTTCGGCGAACTCGGCTACGATGTGACGATCTTCTGGTGCGACGGGCAGATCATCCCGGGCGACGACCTCTGTAAGCTGGCGCCCAAGCCCATCCGCTGGAATTACCAGCAGGACGTCCGCCGGCAGCGCGTGTACGAGACCTTTCGCAACCTGATCGAGCTGCGGGAAACCTATCCGGTCTTTCAGACCGACGACTTCGAGCTGGACGTGGATCAGAGCGCCTGGAAGCGAATCCGGCTCAACCACCCGGACATGAACGTTTGTATTATCGGCAATGCCAATGTGGCTACCAGCCAGCTCGACCCCAACTTTCAGCATACCGGCTGGTGGTACGAGTACTATTCGGGCGACAGCATTCTGGTAGCGGATGTGAACGCCCGCCTGGAGATGGCCCCCGGAGAATACCGGCTCTATACCGATGTCTACATTGGCGAAGCCCGGCTGCCCACTTCGGTGCATACCCAGCCAGGCAGCCTGTACGAAGCCTCGGTCTTTCCCAATCCGGTTTCAGCCGGTCAGCTCAACCTGGAACTCAATCTGCGGCGCGGCAGCCAGGCGGAGGTGCGCCTGCTCAACCTCAGCGGGCAATGGATGGCCGAATTGTACAGTGGCTATCTTCCGGAGGGCTATTCCATCACGACACTGAATGGGAATGCCGATCTTCCCACCGGCATCTATTTGCTGCAAGTGGTGCTGGAAGACGGATTGTGGACCCAGCGCATAGTGGTGCCCTAAAAAAAGGGAAAGCCACAGGCCAGAGAAAAAACCCCGGCAGTTGTAGGGACTGCCGGGGTTTTTTTTGCGATGTTTTTTTCGGCAACCTACTCACAGGAGAAGGTGTAGCGGAACTCGTTCTTGGTGCCGTCGGCCACGACATCAGCCGTACTGGAAAAACCTTTCTTCACGATCTGATACCGCATGAATACAATGTCAACCCCCGGAGGAACATCCTTGTAGAAGCGGTTCGGGATAAATGACAAGGTATAGACCCGCTGTCCCTGAGCGGTCATCCGGAGTTCGGGCGTTTCGTCCACGGCATTCAGGTTGGGAGCCACCTGATACTGATTGCCGTCGCTGCCTTCGCCGCGGAGGTACACGAAAAATTCGGTGGCATCTATCAGGCTGGGTGCTTCCTCCTGAGCCTGATCGTAGCGAATGGTGAATACCTCATCAGGCGTAGAAGCCAGGACGGCAGTATCGCCGGAAAGCGTGCCCACCGGTATGGTGAATACCTTGGCCAATCCGGGGGGGGCTACTTCTACTTTCAGGTCTTCGGTCTTAATGTCCGGGTCGCCGAAGCCGCCTCCGTCCTTGGGTTTGACCAGGAATTCGAAGTCGTTGTTGTATACGGTGGCTGCATCCACCTCGTAAAACTGAGTGGGGACCAGAGTATAGCTGTACACATAAGGACCCAACGCATCCTCCTTGGTCATCATGAGGGCGTCGTTGGAGTTTTTCCACGCCTGGGAACCGATGCCGTTGGCCAAGGGGTGCCCTGCCGGGTGCTCCTTGGGCTGCCAGGTCCAGATAAACATAGCCTGCCCGTTTTGCGCGGCCTCGATAATGCCGAAGTCGTTGGACGTTTTTTCCAGGTCGACGTAGATCGTCGCTTCAGCATCGGGGTTAAAGGCGTCGCCACCCGGTTCGATCCAGGCGGCCTGACCGGCCATTTCGCTACTCAGAAGCAGCAGGCCGGCCAGGAAAAGGAAAAAAGAGGTATATCGTTTCATGCTTTTCTTCGATTTGGAAGGGTTTATTACTGAATATCGCGATTGAAGGTGTACTCATAGCCAAACTCGGCCTGCTCTACATTCGCACAGTTTCGGGCAAATTCAAACTGGAGTACGTTGTCCACCGGCCGAACCGTTCGCTGCAGTTCCGCTGTGATGGTGGAGCCTTCATTGGTGCTGAAGGTCAGTTGAGTGGGAAACTGGGGATCGTCAAAACTCCAGCTGCCGCTGTCGCCCAGGTTGTGCACCGTGCTTCCGGCACTGACCGTGTAGGTCTGACTTTCCGAATCGAAAGCGATGGACATGGGCGTATCACCGATCATAATTTCAGATACATCGTAGCGGATGTCAAATCCGCCGGAACGTTTGGTGAGTTCAACCTGCTCTACCTTCTCGATCGTCCAGGAGCCGTTGATTCCCTCGATTTTGGAAGGCGGAGGAGCCAGGTCGTTGTAGTCGTTTTGGGTACAGCCTGCAAGCAGCGCGACGACTGCACCGAGTAGAAGACCGTAGGATGAAATTATGCGTAGTGGATTCATTGTAAAGCGGTTTGATACAAAATAAAAGAATTAATCGCAACCTCCTTCCTGGTTTGGGGTCAGATTGGGGTTGCCGGCCAGCTCATTGTCGGGAAATTGGCAAATCATGCCCGGACAATCCCAGGGGGCGGCCCGAATTATGAGATCCGGGTCTTCCAATACGGCAATGCGCTTGAGTTCGTGAAAGCGGTTTCCTTCACCCACCAGCTCGAAACGGCGCTCTTTGCGAGCAATCCGGATGATCTCGTTGGCTCCGCTGGCAGCGGCAATGGCGGGCTGCCCGGAGCGGACAAGGATCTGCGTGAGGTCGGCCCGGGCCTGATCCAGGTCGCCGCCGGTTTCCGCCAGGCATTCGGCGCGTATGAGCAAAAGTTCGGTCAGATGCACCAGAGGCAGTTGGATGCGGTTATCT
Source organism: uncultured Saprospiraceae bacterium (assembly GCA_964595955.1). GTDB lineage: Bacteria > Bacteroidota > Bacteroidia > Chitinophagales > Saprospiraceae > JAJDFU01. Next base: position 88 of record CAZQSF010000026.1, on the reverse strand, counting down.
GAATTCTGGAATTTGATCAGGTTATTGCCGGAGTAGAACAGGCGGCCCCGGGTGGTATCCGAAGCCGATTCTTCGACGAAGAATCCGT